>CANMNU010000023.1 GCA_947499175.1 Alphaproteobacteria bacterium | reverse complement strand
CGCATGAAATAATGCTTGTCCAAAATATTAGCTATGAGCAAGCTAGAGCTAAAATTAAAAACTCAATGCTACAGTCACAATAAGAACACTAGACTTAGAGCCATGAAAAGAAGTATTATCTTCTTTTCATGTGTTACCTTTACTGGCTGCAGTTGCATAAGAAAACCTTAAATACTAACCTATTTACATACTAACAAAATTAGTGAAAAAATCAATCTATGAACAATCATTTCAAACATTTTATAAAATATGGTGCCATTATTTTAATCGCAATTGGAGTGCTTTCAGCTGTGAGCATTTGTATGATTAAATTGATATTGAGTCAATACGAATTGTAATAAGTTATAATGTCAACATTGAATGCAAACTTACCTGCTTTTCTTCATTCTCGGTATAACCAAATTGGTGTTTATATAAAAAATATGGCGACGTGATGATTAATTGCCACATGTTGAAAATATTGAGTAAATTAATTTACCAGTAAAGTATTACTAAAAAAATTTAGTGTAGACTGACAATAGATTATTCAATTATTAGGTGGAGAACAATGAAAAAATTAGCAATCGCAGCAATAACTGCGGCAGTATTAAATACAACGGCAAGTGCAGAAAACTGCGCTTCAAACTTTAGTGGTTTTTATGCTGGTGTACAAGCAGGTGTGAATTACACAAAGAGTGAACTAAAAAATGTTGATACTAAAGGAACAGACAGTAATAACAAAACATCATTTACTGGTGGTTTATTTACTGGTTATGGTATGGGTATTGGCCAATCTATGTATGTTGGCGGTGAAGTTTATGGAAACCTTAACAGTAATAAGGTTTTGTGGTTGAGCCCCAATGGTCAAGCAGAAATTAAAACACAAAACAATGGCAATATTGGTGCGAAAGTTAGATTAGGTTATGTTTTTTCACCACAAACTATGATTTTCCTAGGTCTTGGACTTGAACATGCTCAATGGAAAGTAAAACTTAATCATCTAGGCAGAGTAGCGAGAAATGCGGAGAAGGAATACAAAAAAACTATTTCTAAGGTTGCTTTTGCTCCATCAATAGGTACAGAAATGTATGTGAATAAGCATATTTTTGTGCGCGGTGAATACACTTATGTTGCGCCAGTCAGCGGAACGCTAGAAGCAAAAGCAGCCAATGGTTCAAATCTAGGTGTTAAATCAACTTTTAATCAACACCGCTTTATGCTTGGTCTAGGTTACAAGTTCTAAAAGCTCTCATTAACTACAAAAAACACTTGACCAATAATAGTGTTTTTTGTAGGTTCCAAGTGACAATTATCAACCTTAATGTTACATGAATTCTCAAAGGTGGTAATTGTCAATCTTTTGGCCGCATATATATAAAGCTATTTAACATTAATAACTACGCAGTGCTAGACTAATAGCTATTAATGCTATTAAAGAAATAAATACAACTGGAGCCCATCTTATTATGTATTTTAACATCATATTCACCATGCACCATCAATAAGAAAGTTATCATCTTTCTGTTTTTCAATCTCACTCACAATCTTCAAATGCCTCTAAAATTGTCTTACCCAAAGCTTCAGCTTCACCTGGGCATGTTCTAGACTTTTCTGTAATTTGTTCAAAGCTTGAGTCTTTTTTAGAAAACAAATTAGGGATGATTTTAATAGTGGCTAATTCATCTTCAGTAGCTATATCTATTGATTTAGCCCCGTTAGCGAAACCCTTCCAAGATTTTACCCCCATAGCTTTGCACCATTCTTTTTGCCTTAAACGCCAATCGGCAGCGTCCCTGGGCTGAGGAATGTCAGTTTGAAAATCCTCCAGTGCTTTGATCACGGCAATGCCTATTTCTTGAGGAGCTGCATTTGCTTCTAAAAAACACACTTGGTGGGCAGATACACTGAATTCCTGCTCTGTGTATCCCCTAGTTTCAATTATTAAAGTGTTATCTTTTAAATATGCGCTGGCTTTTTTTTTCATAAATCCACCTAATAAATTATAATATTAAAATCAATGCTTTTGTTTTTGGCATAAGCAAACATTTCTTGCAAAACTTTTTGTTGAGCAGAAGTACCAGAATGAGGCGTGGCAATATCTAATGCTTTTTTCTTCATATTGTCTAGGGTAATATCAAATTCACCTTGCTTTTTTCCCTTAAAATCTGCCAGCTTATCAATGTATCTTTCTAGAACACCTTTAAGTTTTTTGGGATCTTGGTAAGTCTTAGCATTCAAGTCTAGACTTTTAATGCTTGTAACTGTGCCGGTTTTTGGAACAAATTTGTCAATCACTGGAAAATTTTGCGGTAGGTTTTGCCCCAAATGCTTTTCAATAATCTCACCACGAATCGCAGGTGCTTCATTCCAAACTGGATTTTTTATTTTAAAAATGTTACCGCTTTTCTTTTTAATTTCATTAACAAATGTGTACCCCTTACTAGCTACACCATTTGCAGCAGTCGTAACAAATTTTCCAAAGGCTTTTTTTAAACAAAAACTAATGCCCTTGCCAGCCCAATGCATAGAAGCACCTTCAGCTATGTCTATGCCCAAATCAGCCATGGTCATAGCCAGGTCTACGTTAAAATCAGCTACAACTCCCTGTTCGTAAGCATTGATTGGCTTACCGGTAATCCCCTTCCACAAGGCAGCCTGAACGATTTCCCTTTGGGCTTGGTTATAATAATCCCTGGCCATATTTTCAGGTCCATAGCTAATTCTTAGCAATTCTTCCCTGGTCATATGATTTAAATTATCAAAATACTGAATTGCTTTAGCGTAGCCAAGTTTGGCAGCACTTCGACGTGGGGTTAAAATTTCAACAGATTGATGAATCCTTTGAGCTGGAATTATTATTTCAAGTGAGCGGTTTAAAGGTTGGCCAATTACTTGAGTTGGGTTTAGCAATGACTCTACTAAATTCCCTCGGCTTAACTCAGATTGATCTTTTAATTTGTCATCTAAAGCTTTTAAGATATCTTCATTAAACTCACCTAAATTATTAAGCAAACCTTGAATTTCAGAGTCCTCAAAAAAATCATCAATATCATCTCCACTAAGACCAGCTTCACCCAATGCTTCTTGCAATGCCATTGCAAGTGAACTTTTGTGAGCTTGTCCTTGGCCTAACTTCTTTAATGCTTCCTTAATGTGATCTTTAAGCCTCTTTAAAAAATCTCGTTTATTGGCAAAGGTTGAGTTATCGTCTGTGATACCTTTTGGCCATTCAGGAGTATCAATGGTTTGCTCATGAATGGAGGTGTCACGCTTTTGAAATTTATAACCAGTTTCAGTTTTATGGGTGTCCCTGGTAAATCCATACTGATCTCTTTCTCTATGTTGAGTAATTGTGTTCAAGTAATGATCCACATGGGTTGTAACTTTGCGTACAAATTTACGATTTTTAGGCAGTAACGCTGCGTTTTTAAAAGCATTTTTTACGGCTTCTTCATCTAAAAACTCATCAATAATCGCCTTTAAAGTGCCTGCTGTTACAATTCCCAGACCCTTTGGTGCTTTGGCTAGCTGCATAACGAATGAGCCGCCACAATTAATGATGCCTAATTTAGATGTCTGTCCTAATTCCTCCTTAATCAAACCGTTGTCAAAAATATTGCTTACAGACAATGTTGAGTCATTTGCAATATCAATTCGACCGTGATTAACCATATTGGTAACATTAAAATTATTGTCGGTAGATTGAAGGAAAAGCTCACGGTAATTGGTTAGATCATGGCATTTACCCTGTAATGGACCTGCAACATGATAAGTATTATGATTTTCAACGCCAGCATTATTGAGTGATAGAGGTCCGGTGATATCGGTGATACCGTAAACCTTGTGAGTAAGATTAGAGATTTCTAAACCTTTTTCGCAAATAAGCATGCCATAATCATCAATGACTCCATATTGAAAACTGGGCTCTGGGACATCAATGGCATTTAATGCATGTGTAATTTTTATAAAGTCTAGGTGTGGGACATAAGGTGTGAGAGACATACAGTCATCAAGATTACCAAAATGAATCACTCCATCATTGAATAGGTAGCTCTGACCAAAATCACCTGTATAAGCCTTGAGAAGGCTGTGATTATGGGTTTCATTTGCGTTAATGTTTAGTTTATAAAACAATGATGGGACAGCATTAATAAATTTTCCAGGGGTTTTAAATCCCCAAACCTTCTTGTCCTTAAATGCTGTTTCGTGATTACCTTCGACAGTTTGAATATCACCCTTGCCGTTAATCGCAAACTTAATTTTTAAGCCTTGAGAACCTTTATATTTAAACAGCAACACATCATCAGTGACCTTAAGGCTACTATGCGATTGTTTTGTGCCGGTAAATTTTGTTAGGTTAATTTCTTGGTCAAAAACAATATTAGTTTTTTCACGGGCAATTAGCCTTAGGAAATTTGCTTTTGGAGTTGTAACTTCAAATTCAACATCTGTTGCTGAGCAAATAGCGTTAAAGAATGTTCCTATTATAAGAGAGAGAATACCGATTGTTAAAAATTTATTTACAGATCTTTTGAACATAATATTTCCCCCAAATCTTTGACTTTTTGTTGAACTGAACGTGGAGATGACATAATTTTTTAATCACAGCATCTTCAGCTTATGGAAATTAAAGTAGAACTAAAGAATATTGGAGTCAATCCTACATTAAGTGGTACTAATAAGCCTGTTTAGACAAAGCCCAAGCCCTAAGATCAACAGAGCTAAAACCAAGAGAAAAAGCTGTACCTTAAATCGCTTTCTCATGCCTTTGAACCATTTTATGAGATTTTGATCGTATTTCATGGATTTTGCGCGTTCTTTATGTTTAGACATAGTGGTATCCTCCTCCTGCCATAAAGCATAGTTCAAGGGTTCAAGCCTTTTGGGCTTGTTAAAGATGGAGATGCTGCAGGGTTAATATTTACTATTTAAAATATATTAAAAAACTAAAGATTTGTAAACTATATTTTAATAACATATGTTTTGAAACAGTTATGATTTTGTGAGAAAATAAACAAATAATTGAAAAACAAGAAGCTATGAACAAAGCAATAGAAAAAAACCAAGAAAAGAAAACGAAAGTTTTTGCTAGCGAAATACCGATAGATCTCTATTACACTCTTATAAAAATAAAAGAGGATTTTGATAGAAAGGGGCAAAAAGTAACAATTAGAGATATGGTTCAAGAGGGACTAAACATGTATTGTAGCTCATTAGGCTACCCAGAAATTAAATAAATTTTATGGATCAATATCAAATGCTTTGCTTGGTTTTACGAGAATTAAAAATTACTAATCTCTATAGTGATTTCGAGATCTCATTTAGTCATGATGCAACCGTTATGGTCACGTAATAAAATATGAGACAGGCAAATGACAGAAAACAAGGATGTTTGAGGCTTTTAAATCCCCTATTATGGGCGGGGGTGGGGGATGGAAACTCATACCACGAAAAAGTTAACAAAACCTTAAATAAAGAAAATAAAATTTTTAAATTTGAGCGGGTAATATGAAAATTGTTACCTGGAATGTTAATTCGGTTAGGGCGCGTTTACTACATGTCGAATTGTTTCTAAAAGAACAGCAGCCAGATGTGTTGTTGTTACAGGAACTAAAATGTGAAGAACATACTTTTCCGGTATCATTACTAGATTTTGGCTATAATTGTGCAATTCTTGGCCAAAAAACTTACAATGGGGTAGCAATTTTATCTAAACACCCAATTGAAGATATTCAAAACGGTATCCCCAATTTTGAAGATGCTGCGGCTCGCTATGTAGAAGCATTCACTGGTGGGGTGAGAGTGGCAAGCGTTTATGTGCCTAACGGCCAAGAAATAGATTCAAAAGCCTACAATTACAAATTAGATTTTCTAAATGCCCTTTATTCTCATTGTAAAACTCTTTTAGAGTTTGATGAGCGATTGGTAATTGGTGGAGATTTTAATATCGCACCCACTGATGAAGATGTTTGTAATCCATCTGCTTGGCAGGGGCAAGTATTATGCAGTCAGATTGAGCGTGACGCCTGGCGTAAAATTACGTATTTAGGTTTGGCAGATGCTGTAAAGAATTCTACACCAGGTAAAATGCCTTATACTTGGTGGGATTATCGAAAGGGTTCATTTGCAAAGGATGATGGTCTTCGTATTGATCATTTGCTATTATCATCAAAAGCAGCAGATGCTTTAAAAACAACTAAAATACACAAAAATATTCGTGGATTAGATCGTGCATCAGACCATGCGCCAGTTGAATGCGTTTTAACAATTTAAGAGGGAATATGACAATTTCATTAGAAGAAGTTTCAAAAATAGCTAGGTTATCAATGATACGCTTAGATGAAGCTGAAAGTGTGCGTATGCAAACCCAGTTGGGAGGCATATTTAATTGGATTGACAAGTTAAATGAAATTGATATCAGTACAGTTAATTTGCATGATTTTCCTATGGCTCAAATGCAGGAACGAGATGATGTCGTAACCACTATAAATCAATCTAAAGAGGTTACACAAAATGCCCCGCAGTTAGCCCACGATATGTATACAGTACCGAAAGTTGTTGAATAAGGAATAGTTATGGATACCAAAATTACATTAACCAAAGCCAAAGAAATGCTTAGTCGTAAAGAATGTTCTGCTAAAGAATTAGTACAGTCATTTATTGATCAAGCCGTTTCAAAAAAGCATTTGAATTGCTTTATTACTGAAACTTTTGAAAGTGCAATTGCGGCTGCTGAACAAGCAGACGAGCGTATTGCTGGCGGTAAATCTTTACCGCTTGATGGATTACCGATTGCCAATAAAGATTTGTATTGCACTAAAGGTGTACGTACTACAGCTGGTTCAAATATTTTGAAAAATTTTGTGCCACCCTATGAATCAACCGTATCAGGAAATTTACAAAAAGCAGGTGCTATTAGTTTTGGTAAGTTGAATATGGATGAATTTGCCATGGGATCAGCTAATTTAAATAGTGCTTATGGTCCGGTGATTAATCCATGGCGCTCTAGCGCAGAGCCTGAGAAAGATTTTGTTCCAGGTGGTTCTTCGGGTGGGTCAGCAGCGGCTGTTGCTGCAGGACTATGCTTGGGAACAACAGCTTCTGATACAGGCGGGTCAATTCGCCAACCTGCTGCATTTTGCGGTATTACCGGTATTAAACCAACCTATGGTTTATGTTCTCGTTGGGGGATGGTAGCTTTTGCTTCTTCCTTAGATCAAGCAGGACCAATGTCACATACTGTTTCTGACTGTGCCTTAATGTTGCAACACATGGCTGGGTATGATGATAAAGATGCCACCAGCTTAAATGTTAGCATTCCTGATTATTTTGCTAATTTAAAACCAGCTGGCAAAGGTTTGCGTGTTGGATTACCAAAAGAATACCTTGAAGGTTTAAACGAAGAAGGTATGGCTTTGTTGCAAAAAGGCGTGGCTTGGCTTGAAGATGCAGGTGCTGAAGTTGTTGAAATATCTTTAAAAACCACAAAATATGCCTTGCCTACCTATTACATTATCGCTCCAGCAGAAGCTTCATCAAACTTAGCGCGTTACGATGGTGTGCGTTACGGTGCACGCGTTGGTGGTGGATCTTTAGAAGAGATGTATTACAATACACGCCATGAAGGTTTTGGCAATGAAGTTAAGCGCCGTATCATGATTGGTACCTATGTCCTTTCTTCAGGTTATTATGATGCTTATTATACCCGGGCCCAAAAAGTTAAAAAATTAATCGCTAATGATTTCGATCAGGCTTTTTCAAAAGTTGATGTAATTCTAACTCCTACTACTCCAAGTGCAGCCTTTGGATTAGATGATACTAATGATGATCCGGTAGCAATGTACCTTAACGATATTTACACAGTTACGGTTAATTTAGCTGAACTGCCAGGTATTTCTATTCCAGCTGGATTATCAAATGATGGTTTACCTTTGGGGTTGCAATTGATTGGGCCAAAGTTATCAGAACAACTATTATTTAACGTGGGATTAACGCTGGAGCAAGCAGCAAATTTTCCTTTGTTTAAAGCTATATAAGGGTTACATATGGAAAATTTAATTAAAGGTCAGACTGGCCTATGGGAAGTGGTTATTGGGCTTGAAGTTCACGCCCAGGTTTCTTCAAAAGCTAAGTTATTTTCAGGGGCATCAGCTGTTTTTGGTGCTGAGCCAAATACACAAGTAACTTATCTTGATGCTGGAATGCCTGGCATGTTACCGGTTCTAAACAAGTTTTGCGTTGATCAGGCAATTAAAACGGGATTTGGTATAAATGCTACGGTTAATCGTGTTTCAATTTTTGATCGTAAAAATTACTTTTATGCTGATTTACCGTTAGGTTATCAAATTTCTCAACTTTACTATCCTATTGTAACTGGTGGATATGTCGATATTGATTTAGAAAATGGCAAAAGTAAGCGGGTTAATATTACACGATTACACTTGGAGCAGGATGCAGGGAAAAGTACCCATGATTTGCACCCTAGCCTTTCTTACATTGATTTTAATAGGGCAGGCGTAGCCTTAATGGAAATTGTTTCTGAACCGGAAATAAACTCATCTCAAGAAGCCATGTCCTACGTTAAAAAATTGAGATCAATTTTACGCTACTTAGGTACATGTGACGGTAACATGGAACAAGGTAGCCTTCGGGTAGATGCCAATATTTCATTGCATAAGCCAGGCACACCGTTTGGAACACGTGCTGAAATTAAAAACGTTAACTCTGTTAGGTTTTTAGGACAAGCAATTGAATACGAAATTGCCCGTCAATTAGAAATACTTGAAAATGGTGGGGTAATTGTTCAAGAGACTCGACTGTTTGACCCTAGCCGCTGTGAAACACGTTCTCTTCGTAGTAAAGAAGATGCAATGGATTATCGCTATTTCCATGATCCTGATTTACGTCCAGTTGTTTTAGATGAAGCTCGTATAGAAACTATTAGAGCAAATATGCCAGAATTGCCTGATGCTAAGCGTGAGCGTTTTATCAAGGAATTTGCCTTAAGCGAGTATGATGCCAATGTCCTAGTGGCAGAGAAAGAAGTTGCAGATTTTTACGAACAAATTGTAAGTTCAGTCAAAGGACAAGGTGCTGCAAAATTAATCGCTAATTGGTTAATTGTTGAAGTTTTTGCTGCAATGAATCGCGATCATAAGACAATTGATAATCTGCCATTTGCGCCAAATCATTTGGCTGAGCTTGTTGACCTTATTATAGACGACACAATTTCAGGAAAAATTGCTAAAGATGTTTTCGCCAAAATGTGGGAAAGCGGCAAAGCCCCAGCACAATTAGTTGAAGAACTTGGTTTAAAGCAGGTTTCTGACACTAGCGTTATTGAAAAAGCAGTGGATGAAGTAATTGCTGCTAATGCAGCGCAAGTAGAGCAGTATCGTGCTGGTAAGCAGCAGATTTTTGGCTTTTTAGTTGGCCAAGTTATGAAAGTGTTACAGGGGAAAGCTAATCCTGGTGTTGCCAACCAAATTTTAAAAGATAAGTTGGGTTAGATTTTTAATCAATTTCAGGGTGACTCATAAGAATCATCCTGAACCTATTTATCGCTGGTCTAATTTAAACTCAATTCGACGATTACGTTCAATGTCTTTTACATCTGTGTTAAGTGGTTGAAATTCTCCAAAACCTGCTGCTACCAGGTGTTTACCATCAATTCCTTTATTTATCATGTATTGCACTACCGCAATGGCTCTAGCCGTTGACAGCTCCCAATTGGAAGGAAATTGAGTACTTTTAATTGGCCTACTGTCAGTATGCCCATCAACTCGCAAAATCCAATTAATTTCAGGGGGGATTTTATTGCCAATTTCTTTCAAAGCTTTTACTAAACTATTTAATTGTTCTTTACCATCTTCCCCAAGGTCCGCAGAACCTATAGCAAACAATACTTCGGATTGAAAAATAAAGCGGTCATCAACCACTCTCACATCACTTCTATCGCCAAGAATATTTTTTAACTGAGCAAAGAACTGAGAGCGAAATTGTCCTACCTTAATTGAATTTTTATGTTTTTCCTGTTCTTTTTCCATACTGAATAAACTTAATTGCAATGCCTTAACTTCATCATCTTTTTTTAAAGATTCATCCTGTGCTTGTTGCAACAGGTTTTTTAATTGTTTTAGCCGTTCTTCAAGCTTTTCCAGGTCAGTCTTAATTCGTTCATTTAACGTTTTCTGTTCGCCGTGTTGTTGTTGTTCAAGACTCAAATCTTGAGTTAATTTTTTTAGCTGAGAATTTAAGCTTTTAATTAGCTCTTCAAGGGCCGTGACCTTAGTGCTAGCAGCAAGATGTTGATCTTTAGCCTTGGTAAGCTTTTGCTCAAATTGACGTAGCTGAGCTTGTAAATTAGCTAGTTCAGTATCACGGTCATTAATTGTTTCTACCAAAAAAACCTGGGCTACCAAAAAAGTCATTAACACAAAAACTATTGCCATTAGTACGGTTGATAGTGCATCAACAAATGTTGGCCAAATTTCAAGGCGAGTAGATATACGAGGACGAGCAAAAAACATATTGAAGCTTTTAATAAAGAATAACTAAATTCTTACGCACTTTTGAGAAATCTCCAAAAGGTTTTTGCATATTGCATACCAGAAACCATTGTAAATAAGCTAGTTATTAATAATAACGCAGTTTCGCTAAGCATAAGTAATGGACTAACGTTTATCGTGTGTAGCCTATAAGTTACTAGCAAAATACACAAAATTTGCAAAAATGTATTGATTTTACTTGTTCTGGTAGGTGAAAAGTCAGCTTTGCAGTGTGCTCTAACCATACTAAAGCCACCAATAATAATTAACACATCACGTGTTAAGCATAAAATTACAAACGCTAAAGGCATTGCACGCAAATAACCAAGGGTGGCAAACATTCCAACCATTAGAGTTTTATCAGCAATTGGGTCAAATATTTTGCCAAATAAAGATTCTTGATTAAGTCTACGCGCAAAAAATCCATCAAACCAATCGGTAACACCTAAAATCAGCATTAACCAAAAAGCGAAAACATAATCATGATTTAGATAGTAGTAAATAAGTACCGGCGTACCAAAAAAGCGAACGCCGGTAAGGGTATTCGCTAAATTAACCAACGATTTCTAGATCACTAAAGAAAAAGGAAATTTCTTTAGCTGCATTTTCAGGTGAGTCTGAGCCATGCACAGAGTTTGCCTCAATTGATTCGGCAAATTCACGGCGAATAGTACCCTCAGCCGCGTTAGCTGGATTGGTTGCTCCCATAATATCGCGATAATTTGCCACAGCATTCTCACCTTCGAGAACTTGAGCAACAACTGGACCACTAGTCATAAATTGGCAAAGCTCTCCAAAAAATGCACGTTCAGCATGGACTGTATAAAAAGCTTGAGCTTGAGCCAAGCTAAGTTTTAATCGTTTTTGAGCTATAATTCTTAAATTAGCTGATTCAATTTTTGCATTAATTGTACCAGTAAGGTTGCGACGAGTCGCATCAGGCTTTAGTATTGAAAATGTTCTTTGTATTGTCATGATAAACTTATTATGCTATGTAAGAGATCCATGATAAATTATACCATTCGTTTTTTCAATAGTGGTTTTAAAATATGTCAAAAATGGTAAAAATTTTAGGTATAGATCCGGGCTTGCAGCGTACCGGTTGGGGCATTGTGCAATCTTTAGGCAACTCACTTAGCTATATAGGTCACGGTGTTATTGAAACTAATCCTAAGGCCCCATTGGCTGAACGTTTAAATACTTTGCATCAAGGCATAATGAATGTATTACAACAGTTTAAACCTAACGAGGCCGCTGTTGAAGAAACTTTTGTCAATAAAAACCCAGTTTCAACCTTAAAGCTTGGAATGGCGCGTGGTGTAGTATTATTTACACCAGCATCTTTTGGTTTGCCAGTTAGTGAATACTCGGCGAATAAAGTAAAAAAATCAGTAGTTGGCAGTGGTCACGCTGACAAATCTCAGGTGGCCCAAATGGTTGCTTTGCTTTTGCCAGCCATGCCTAAGAATGTCACAGCCGATGCTGCAGATGCTTTAGCAATTGCTATTTGCCATGCACACCATCGCGAGCTTAATTTGCGTTTTCAGTTAGCTATTTGATTGATAATCTCTTTTATTTTTTTATAAGCAAATTCTAATTCATTAAAAGTTGTTGAATATGGCGGTAATAAATAAATGGTATTTCCCAATGGTCTAATCAATAGCCCCTCCTCTAAAAAATTCTCTTTGATGGATTGACTAATATTGCTTACATTTTTTATGGAAAATGCACCAATAGTACCAATAATTCTTGAATGTTCAACGCTCTGGCAATTTGTTTTTAGGTAAGCAATTCCCTTTTTATGTCCTTGATTAATAGAATGAATTGCATTCTTAGTTTCCGTTTGACTCAGCATTTTTAGCGAAGTCAACGCAGCAGCGCATGCTAGTGGATTTGCTGTGTATGAGTGCCCATGGGCAAAAGCATATTTCCATTCATTGCTTAAAAATGCATTGTAAACATTGTCAGTTGTTACCGTAAGCGCAAGCGGTAAAAATCCCCCAGTTATTCCCTTTGATATACACAAAAAGTCAGGATTGGCATCAATTTGTTCAAGTGCAAAGTTACTGCCTGTGCGACCAAATCCTGTCATAACTTCATCAAAAATCACCAATATATTTTGCTTTCTAACCTTCTCAATAACAGCATCAATGAACTTAGCTCTACACATACGCATACCACTTGCTCCTTGAACTAAAGGCTCAAGAATAATTGCTGCAATTTTATTATGATGTTCGCTCAAGTATTCATCCAGCACAGACAAGGCATATTCTTCTTTTGACACCAAATCCAGGTCTTCATCCCAAGTTGAAGGAAATGGAATGCTTAATACTTTAAAAAAAAGATCTGAAAAAACTCCATGAAATAAGCTGTTTTTTCCAACTGACATTGCCCCAAAGGTATCCCCATGATATCCGCCTTCAAAACTTAAAAATAATTTTTTATCTTTTTGGCCTTGATTATGCCAGTACTGATAAGCCATTTTTAAGGCCACTTCAACAGCTGTTGATCCATTATCAGAAAAGAAAAATCTATTTAAACTGCATGGTAATAATTGTTGTAAATTTTCGCATAGCTCAACCGCAGGTGAATGGGTAAATCCAGAAAAAATTACATGTTCTAATTTGAGCGCCTGATCATAAATACTACGCGCAATATCTGGATGTCCATGACCATGTAAATTAACCCACCAGCTGGAAATCAAATCAAGATAAGCTTTATCTTGTTCATCATAAACATATGAACCTTTAGCATTTTTAATTGCTATAACGTTTGTTGCCGTTTTTTCCTGTGTAAAGGGGTGCCAAATAATTTTTTTATCACGTTCAGCAATCGACATCATAAATTATACCAAAAATATTTCTTTTAACGTTTGTGTAAAAGGTATCTTACTTAATGTCATATTACTAACATCAGATAAATATGGAATCTGCGCTAACATCTTAGTTTTTCCATAAAGTTCTATAGCGTCACAATTGTTTTGGTTTAGGTTACCACAAACAATAACCCCTAGTGTTTCTATTTTTCTAGCCCTTAATGCTTCAAGGCTAAGAAGTGTGTGGTTAATAGTGCCAAGGCGCGAACTTGCCACCAAAATAACAGGAACAGAAAAATACTTTATTAAATCAATTACAAAATAATCTTTATTAATTGGTACCAATAGCCCGCCAACACCTTCAATAATTAAATTTTCAACCTTAGGTATTTTGATTCTAGATACATCTATTATTTCTTTTTCAAAATTAGCGGCCAAATGTGGGGATAAAGCCTCCTTGTAAACATATGCTTCCTTGTGAATTTTATTACCTGCAAGCTGAAAAACTGTTCCACTATCGCTACCTTCAGTGTATCCAGTTTGTATTGGTTTGAAATAATCATAACCTGTGTGCAAACATAGCCAACTAGACGCAACTGTTTTCCCTATATTGGTATCTGTTCCTGTAATAAAAATATTCATTATTTTCTTTTCACAACTGCAAAAAATATTTTGTAGGTTATACTAAAGCCCAAATTATGATTTTTTATAATCCTTACCATTTCTTGAAAGGGTATTTTGGTATCACTTGCCGATGCTCCTAATTTTTTTAAATAATTAAAAAAAGAACGAATATTATTAAAGTTTACCTGGAATTCTTTTACGTAAAAATGATGATTTTTTGTGCCCAATCTATATAAAAAATTAGTTAAATTATTTTCGGTAGGATATTGCTTTAGTGCTGATGGCAATCCAAAATTCTTTAAAATATTATTCCATTCCCTGAAAGTTCCATCTAGCAAGCAAGAAAAAGAAAAAACATCTGATTTTGAATAAAATTTTTGAATAGTTTTCTCTAAGCTTTCCACCCACTGCATAGAAAGATTACTAACAATAAGGTTGTGAGGTTCAAAATTACCATTTTCCATATCACTTTCATAAAAACTAAATTTACTATGATGTTTGAATTTATTTTGAACAAAACTTATCATACCTGGCGCAATATCATTAAGGCTATAAAACGAACTAGGGTAATGCTGCAGCAAAGCTTCAGTTAAGTAACCAGTACCTGTTCCCAAGTCTAATATTGTCTTAGGGTTAAACCCTGTAATAAATTCGTGCAAATTTTTAACTAAAATTAAAGCACTCTCTTTTTGAACATGCGCTACATCATTGTAAGTGTGACTAGCAGCACTAAATTTTTCTTGAATTTTTCTTTTAATTGGTATCATTTACAAAGCTCATTATTTTTTCGTAAATACTATCTGCTTTAAAAAAACCAAGTCCATGTTTTCCGCCATCTATTATTTGAAGGCTAACATTTGAATAACTTTCAAAGTTATCGTATATAATTTTTTTAGGAACGATAACATCATCACTAGATCCTATAACCAGTAATGGTGTTTTATGTGAAACATCAAACTTCGTAAATAGTAAATTTAAATCATTTAATGCTATTTGTTTATTTATGTTTTTTATTTCATATGGCATTCCACATCTTCTGTGAAAATTTTTTAGGGTAGTGTCTGGTGATACAATAAAGTTATCCTTTAGTACTTGTAGGTCATTTTTTCTTATGGTCTGCAACTCTTGATCATTACCTAGAAAGTTCACAAAGCTATTTATT
>CANMNU010000022.1 GCA_947499175.1 Alphaproteobacteria bacterium | reverse complement strand
TGGTTTTAAGGGCATCAATTAATCCTAATGACACGCAAATCATTGATTTTGAAATTGCTAAAAAGCTAATACCCCAGGTCAAGGAACCTATAATTTGTGAGTGGCTAATTCTGCTAAGTTCTTGCACCATGTCACCAACTTCAACACTTTGCATTGTCATTTTTGCAAAAAATCCTGGATTATGTCCATAAATTAGGCTGCATATTACTGTAGTCCACGCAATATAAACGATTAATGGAATTAGACTACCCCAGAAAAAAGCTTTTTTAAGCATGATTTTATCTTTTTCAGTGTAGTTCACCAGGGTATGAAATATTACCTGAAAACCAAATGCCGTTAAAACAATAGGTATGGTATTGTTTGAATTAATAAAGTTTAGATTGGCTGATGGCATTATTGGTAAGTTACCAAAATCAAGCCTCCACAACACAATTACCAATGTGGCTATAACAACGCTAATTAGCCCTGTAAATAATACTCTGGTTACTTTGTCTATTTTAGCTACCGGCCATAGTGATACTAAGCCAATACATGCGGCATAAATGCATGCAGTTTGAGTGAAGTTTAGTGGAAACCCTTCTAAGCTAATTAACGTCGATGTGCCACCATAAATATAAGCACACACTAATGCATAGCACAGCAGCAATAAGCTGATAGAACCTAAAGCATAAGCTTTTGGGCCACTAAAGAATTTCCCCAGCCCACCTAAAGGTAATCCTTGTCCAGCACGTAAGTTTAATTCTAGGTTTAGTATGGCCGAAAAATAACTTATGGCCCATGTGGCTAGCATTAACAGTGATCCGTAAAGTAGGCCAAATTTAGCTAAAGTTATTGGTAGGGCTAACATGCCAACTCCAATTGAGGTACCTGCAATTAAGCAGATACATCCGAATAATTTCATATATTTACTCCAATTTTTACAATAAATTTTTTCAAAGCTAGTGATACGTAATAATCAATGGTGCCTTAATGAGAGCACGGATTAATTAAATCAACAATGTGTTTTAAATATTAAATGTATACCCCTAGGGGTAAAATCGAGTGTAAAAACGACAATAAGAATTGAAAGACCGGTGGAAAGATATCAAAACATCACAGCCTTGCTTGTTCATGGTAGCGCTATTGTGAACGTTTTTCATAACTTCCTTGAATGGTAACTCACAAGTTTTACGCTTGTGCACCTTAAATATGTATTATTTTTATTAGATGGTCAACATAGTTAGATTTACATTTGCACGCTTGTAAATAGTATTTTTATCCCAAGTAATATTAAAAGAGTGCCAGTTACCCATTCAATAATATGTTTGTAGTTATAAAAAAACGACTGTAATCTCTGATTCGAAAAACTAATAGCTACGAATGTAAACCACATTAGGGTTGTACTAAGAATTATTCCTGCATAAATAAGAATTACAGCTTTTGGTTTTTCTGGGGTGATAAAAGCTGATAATAGGCTCAAAAAGAAAAGCATAGCTTTGGGGTTAATTACGTTAGTAAAAAAACCAGTTCTAAGCGCAGTAAAAGCTGAAATAACCTGGTTATTTTCATCATTGTTAGCATTTTTTACGGTTTGTTTTTTAGAAAGTAGCCCTTTAAAACCAATATATATAAGGTAGCTGCCACCGCAGTATTTTAGTAAGTTAAATAGCCAGTTAGTTTTTGCAATAACAACACCCACTCCTAATAAAATATAGGTAAGGTGCACTAATATTCCTAAAGTTACACCGATGGCTGTGAAAATACCAATTCTGCGAGTATAGATTAAGCTATTACGCATTACTACAGCAAAGTCTGGTCCAGGGCTCATTACGCCTAACATTTGGATGATTGCAAGAGTTGCAAATGAAGGCGCGTATTCAATTAACATAAAAAAGGTAAGCTTTATTTCACTAATGGTAAAAAGTCTTTGTGCAAAAACTCATTGGCGCATAAAACTGAATCAATGTTTATATCAATTGGTGTTCCATCTTTATTAGTGACAACCCCGCCAGCCTCACGCACTAAAAGTACGCCCGTTGCCATATCCCATGGTTTTAAACCTTCTAAAAAGCACACATCGAAGCGTCCGCTTGCCACATAAGCCAAATCAAGTGCGCCTGCTCCTGTATAGCGTATGCCAGAAATTTTTCCGTTAATTTTTTTGATGAGTGAGTGTTCATGGTCACAACAAATTAGTAGTGATTCTAAATCGCGGCGTCCTGAAACCCTAAGGCGCTTTTGGTTGCAAAATGCACCTTTGCCTTTTTCTGCCCAAAACATTTCATCTAAAATTGGCTGGTAGGTAACACCTGCAATAATTTCGTTATCAAATTCTAGTGCCACAGTAATAGCAAAATGAGGGTTACTGTGCAAAAAATTTGTGGTACCATCCAGTGGATCAATAATCCAGCGGTGACGTGTATCACGCCCTGAAATTTCTCCGGCTTCTTCACATAAAAAACCAAAAGTGGGGCGTACTTTTCGTAGTTCATCAATTAAAATTTGCTCAGATCGCTTATCAGCTGAACTAACAAAATCACCAATAGATTTACGAGTAATTTGTAAATGACTTAATTCACCAAAATCGCGTACAAGTCCTCTGGCTGCTTTGTAAACTGCTTGAGACATAACGTTTATTAGGGCCGACTTTGGTGTTTGTGAAGATCTTGCCATAACCTAGTCTTTCGCGCGTTCTACATAGGTTCCATCAGCTGTACGTACTACTACTCTGGTACCAGATTCAATATGTGGTGGGACCATAATCTTAATACCATTTTCAAGAATTGCAGGCTTGAATGATGAAGTCGCAGTTTGTCCTTTAACAACCGGGTCAGCTTCAGAAATTGCTAATATAACTGTATCTGGGAGCCTTACTGAAATAGGTGTGCCTTCATACATGCACAATTCGATAATCATATTATCTTGTAAGTACGCTGCAGCATCGCCTACGAAAGCTTTTGAAATATTTATTTGGTCAAATGTAGTTTGGTCCATGAACACTAAGTCATCACCATCCGCATACAAATATTGAAATGGCATTTGGTCAAGGTGTACACGTTCAACATTCTCAGCAGAACGGAAGCGCTCATTAAGTTTTGTTCCATCAATTAGATTTTTTAACTCCACCTGCATGTAAGCACCACCCTTGCCCGGTTGGGTATGCTCTGTTTTAACAGCAACCCATAATTTAGCGTCGTGTAATATAACATTTCCAATGCGAATTTCGATAGCGGAGATTTTCATAAATTTTTCTAACTATGTTTTATAAGCGTTATTATAGTAGGTATAAAAAAACCCGCAACCTAAATGCTGCGGGTTTCCAAGTCAAAGAAGAGATATTAGTTAATAACTGTAATCGCTACACGGTTTTGAGCGTGAGCTTCTTCAGTTTCACCAACTACTTCTAATTTTTCTTTACCGTAAGAAATTGTCTTTAGGCGGCTCTTATCGATACCTAGTTGTTCTAGAGCTTTTTCAGCTGAGTTTGCACGACGCGCACCCAAAGCTAAGTTGTACTCACGTGTTCCACGAGCATCACACTTACCTTCTAAGGTAGCTGTTGTTGATGAGTAAACTTTTAACCAACCAGCTTGAGCCTCTAAAGCTTTCTTAGCGTCGCTTGAAAGAGTTGATTCGTTAAAGTTAAAGAATACGCGGTCTTTAACTGTTTGCTTGAAGTGACCAGGAGTTCCTGGGGTAGCTGCTGCATTAGCATCTACATTTTGGCATGTGTCTGTACAGTCACAACCGATTAACAATAGCCCAACAGCTACTGAAGATAGAATTTTTTTCATTGGATAGATCCTTCCCAAGAATTTTATTTAATTTAAACCAACTAAAATGTATCAAACTTTTGAATGCACACCAAGACAACTGTGCGTTAGTAATCTAGAATCTGTGTATATGTAGATCTTGAGCAACAGTTTGAATGGTGATCATTTAAAATTTTTAACGTGAGTCGTTAGTAATGGTAAAATTTTAATCAAAACACCAGAACAAAAAATAGTTCTGGTGTGTTAAGAGATGTTTAAATATATTCAATTTTCTTGATATTATAAGCTTTGCTGCCACTTGGTGTAATTACTTCAATGGCATTATCAATTGATTTTCCAATTAATGCACGCGATAAGGGTGATGTGATTGAAAGCAATCCTTGTTTAATATCTGATTCATCGCTGCCAACAATTTGGTAAGCGACAATTTCCGATGTGTCATCGTCAACTAAAGTAACAGTAGCGCCAAATTTAATTTGATCGCCGCTAATTTTGGTGGGGTCAATTACATCAGAACGGCTGATTTTATCTTCTAATTCTGAAATGCGACCTTCAATAAATCCTTGGCGTTCGCGGGCTGCGTGATATTCGGCATTTTCCGAAAGATCGCCGTGTTCGCGTGCGTCAGCAATTGCTTTAATTACTGCTGGGCGCTCAATATTTTTTAGGTGCCGCAACTCTTCATCAAGTTTATGGTAACCCTGCTGGGTCATTGGTATTTTTTTTTCCATAGCAACCTTAAAACTCTGCTTAATCCAAATACAGATTTTAGCTGAATATGCGTTAATAAATTAAGTGTAAAATTTGCATATTTTGTTTAATTAATGGTGTGTGATAAAAATACCATATAATTATTTGTGCTTTTTAACGTACTGCACTGGTCTTGCCACCCAGTCTATTACTTCAAAATGTTGTTTAGGCATTATCATTGCCGCATACACGATAGCATTCTCAAGTACTCTGTGTACGTAATTGCGGGTTTCTCCCATTGGAATTCGCTCAATCCAATCAAGCCAATCTCCAGTTTGACGTGGGTCACCAAAAATTTCAATCCATTCGTTAACGTTAGATGCGCCCGCATTATATGCGGCGATAGCTAGCACAAAATATCCATCGTAATGCTCTAGTTGTTCTAATAAATGGGCTGTGCCAAGTGTTACGTTAACTCTGCGGTCTTGAATACCACCGCTAACTTTTGGTAGTCCGTATTTTGGGGCAAGTGTACGCATACCAATTGCTGTGGCATCCATAAGTTGCATTAGCCCTTTTGCGTTAGCGGTACTTAACGCTGACTCATGAAAATTACTTTCTTGGCGAATTATTCCGTGGGAAAAACACTGAACAAGCGGCGGTAGTTTTGAGAATATATCTTTTATTAGGCGTTCATCAAGCATTGGGTAGCCGTGTTTGGTTAGCACTGTCCCCATGTGTTGTACTTTTTTAGCAACAAAAACACTTAAGTATTGTCCGCCTAATTGATGGGCCAACTCAGTTGTTAAAACTTCCTCACCAGGTATAGTAAGTTGAGTCGCTGCAAAACTAAACAAATTTAGCTGCAAATCAACAGGTAAAGATTCGCCGTAAGTTTTAATGCATTTGATGATAAAGCGATTGTCAAAAGTTTCTTGAGCTTGCGTTAAAATACTGTGTTTACCAATTTCAATTTTGCTTTGATCTTCACCCATGGCTTTGAGTCTGGAAATGGCAATTTGCCCATAAAAAGTTCCCCGTAATGCCGCAGCTTTTTGATAAAATTCTTTTGCTCTCGCATCTTCTTTTACAGCCATTAATGCCTCAGCAGCCCAAAATGCCATGCGACTTTTGCTGACAGGCATATTAACGCGACCATGTAGTTCAATAAAGCGTTTGACAGCTTTTTCAGGATGTTTAAGTTTTGTCAAATCAATCCAGCCTAGCATCCATTCAGCATTAGCATAATGCTCGCCTTTGCTAAGCTTATGTTTAGCAATTAAATTGTAGGCTGCTTGCCATTTTTTTTCTTCCATCATGCGGCGCGCTAAGATATTACGTTCAGTCCACCACGCTTGCGGCGAAGCAGCTTCATATTTTGGATCGAGGGTTTCTAATAATTTGATGGCAGTATTGGTTTCATATTGTTTACGGTTCCAACGTACTACATCAAACATTACTCCAGGATTTTTCTTAAAATTTTGTAAAGCTTTGGCAACAGCTGCTTTTGCACCAGCATCATTCTTTTGTATAGTTAGGCGCAATTGGGCCATGACTTTATCATTTTTACTTACATACTTTAAAAAATTATTAGCCATGTCATGTTTTTCTTGGGCCAAAATGGCGTTGAGTTTTTGTAGATAATCTGAATTTTTAAGAAATCGTTTAGTTAGTTCTATAAAAACTTTCATATCAGATGCGCTGAAATCAAGCTCTAGCCAGTATTTATGCACAACTGTATTAATACAGTCTATTTGCTTAGTAGCAATTAATGCCCTTATATATGCAATTAGTCCTTTAGCCGAAACGATTGGATTAAATTCAAAATATTCAATAACCTTTTCATTTGAGTCAACGTGCTTAAATGCAGCTTCTTCGGCACGTTTGCGAATTTGATCGAGTGGAAATTTTCCAGAAAATGCGTGAATAAATTTACGGTACTGTTCAAAGGTTTCGATTACTTTTGAATCTTGATAGTAGTGCCAAGCTTTTGCGGCGTCGTGTGGTGATAAGTTCATATAATCTGGAGTTTGTGCAAACATGGCACTGGCAAATATATTGGCTAAGCAGATCCTATAGGCTAATATGCAGCATTGTAAAGAAAAGGCTTTTAGCATGTTTAAAGGATCCATTGTTGCGTTAATAACTCCATTCAAAAACAATAGCCTGGATCACCAGTCATTTGTCAATTTAATTCACTGGCATAAAGAGTCTGGTACTTCTGCGATTGTTATATGCGGTTCTACAGGAGAGGGGACGCTGTTAAGTAATGATGATCGTGAAACCATGATCACATTAGCAGTAAAGGAGTCTGATATTCCCATTATTGTTGGGTGTGGTACACCAGGTACGCAAATGGTGATTGATCAAGTTCTGCAAGCCCAGCGATTAGGGGCTAGTGGTGTGTTAGTTGTGGCACCTTATTATTGCAAAACTACTCAGGAAGGTCTTTATCAGCATTTTAAAGCAGTGCATGATGCAAGTAACATACCTGTTTTGTTGTACAATAATCCAGGTCGTACTGTTGTGGAAATTTCAACAGACTTGGCGTTAAGACTATTTGAACTTGACCGTGTTGTCGGCATTAAAGATTCAACTGCCGATACTAGCAGAGCTGCGTTAATGCGATTAGGGGTTAAAAAAAGTGTTTGTTTGCTAGGTGGGGATGATCCATATGCTGCTGGTTATTTGGCTCAAGGCGGGGATGGTTTGATTTCAATTACAGCAAATGTGCAGCCTGTAAAAATGGCTGCATTTATTGCGGCTTGGAAAAATGGTGACATAAAAAATTTTCAAAGATTGAATTTGGAGTTAATGCCATTACATCATGCGCTGGTGTCTGAGCCTAACCCCATTCCTGTAAAGGCAGCTATGGAAATTATAGGTAAATGTTTAGCTAATGTTCGCTTGCCATTGGTTGGCCCTCAGGATGCAACATTACAAACCCTAAATTATTTGTTAAATGATTGATCAGCTTCAATGACAACTGTTTCCATGGCCTTTTGTAAAGTAATGCGTAATTGTTCAAGATCTTGCACAGGAGTGATTGGCTTGCCCATTACAAATATTCCTTTGCCAAATGGTAATGCGAGTCGGAAATGGTCCCATGTGCCTAAAATTCTCATATTTGTGCAACTATAGGCTACGGGGATAATATCAGCATTAGTTAGGCGCGCTAATTGTAAAACACCATCGGAAATTTGTTCACGTGGACCTCTAGGGCCATCAGGTGTAATGCCAATTACTTGTCCTTGCTTAAGCTTTGCAATAATTTGTCTTGCTGCCGCATAACCTTGTCTTTCAGTTGAGCCGTTAATGACTGATATGCCAAAAATTTTGCTGATTTTTGAAATGAATTTGCCATCGCGATGGTTGGAAATTAGCATATTAAAAGGGGTGGGGCGTTGCCAAGCACAAGTCATCATTAACAAGTGTCCGTGCCAAAAAGCAATAATTAAAGGTTTATTTTTGCTAATATAACTATCAATAATTCCGTTGTTTTTAAATCTCCAACTGCATGTTTTATAAACGAATTGAATATAAAGATATGCCAAATAAGCAATAAATGCTTGGGTTTTTTCTTTACGCAAAATTTTGTTCAGCAGTGATTTGAAATTTTTTTGCATTTATTTAAATTGGCCAAAGATGAATTATCTGAATCGTAAAATGAAGAATTGTAAATTGCAATAAAGTAGATTGACTTTTTCCAAGGCTTGGCTAAGTTCAAGATAAATTAACTTGAAAGAATAATAATGCAGGCCTTTTTTGATTTTTTAAGACATCACCAAATTGAATTTATCGATTTTCGTTTTACTGATTTACGTGGTACTTGGCACCATACTACTTACCAAACAGCAGCAGTTGATGAAGAAATTTGCACCCATGGGTTACTGTTTGATGGATCTTCAATTGAAGGTTGGTGTGCTGTTAATGAATCTGACATGCTATTAAAGCCTGATTTTGGTATAGACTTATGTAATGTTCGTATTGATCCGTTTTCATCGTACCCAACTGCAATTGTTATTTGTGACGTGCATTACCCTTTATCAGAAGAACCCTATGCAAAAGATCCGCGCCAAGTTGCTAAAAAATGTATTAGCTATTTGCAAAATTCAGGTATTGCTGATCAAGCATTTTTTGGGCCTGAAGCAGAATTTTTTATGTTTGACAGCGTAGCCTTTCAAGCAAATCCTGAGCATACTTTTTATCAACTTAATTCTGATGAATTTACCAGTCAAAATAAAGCAATAGGCCACGGTAATCGCCCAACACCAAAAGGTGGTTACTTTCCAGCTCAACCATTGGATTCTTCTAACGACATTCGTGCCGAAATGATTTTAAAAATGATTGAAATGGGGTTAAAGGTTGAAAAACATCACCATGAAGTAGCCCCAGCTCAACATGAATTAGGTCTAGTTTATAATGACTTAGTGCGTATGGCGGATGAAATGCAGATTTATAAGTATGTAGTTAAAAATGTTGCACGACTTTATGGTAAAACTGCTACATTCATGGCAAAGCCTGTGTTTGCTGATAATGGTTCAGGCATGCATGTACACCAAAGCCTATGGAAGGGGCCAGAGGCCTTATTTGCTGGTAATGGCTATGCTGGACTTTCAGAAATGGCCTTGTTTTATATTGGTGGAATTTTAAAGCATGCTAAAAGCCTAAATGCTTTTACTAACCCAACCACTAACAGTTATAAACGTTTGGTGCCAGGCTATGAGGCGCCAGTGATCTGTGCCTACTCTGCACAGAATCGCTCAGCGGCCTGTCGTATTCCTATGGTGAAATCA
The DNA here is from genome assembly GCA_947499175.1 of Alphaproteobacteria bacterium. Lineage (GTDB taxonomy): Bacteria > Pseudomonadota > Alphaproteobacteria > Paracaedibacterales > CAITNM01 > CAITNM01. Next base: position 6,230 of record CANMNU010000022.1, on the reverse strand, counting down.
GCTAAAGGTAAACGTATTGAAGTACGTTTTCCAGATCCAACTGCCAACTCATACCTAGCTTTTGCAGCAATGCTTTTAGCTGGATTAGACGGCATTAAAAATCGTATTCACCCAGGTGAAGCTCAAGATATTGATTTATTTGAAGCAAAAGATATTGCCAAGAAATTACCCACTGTTAGTGGTAGTTTATGTGAATCTTTGAAAGCACTTGAAAGTGACCATGACTACCTAACAAAAACAGGTGTGTTTTCTAAAGAACTAATTGAAACTCACTTACAAATGAAATGGCAAGAGTGTCATAAGCTATCTATGCATCCACATCCTTTAGAGTTTGATCTTTACTACAATGCCTAAATTTGTGATTACAAATGGCTTGGTTGAATACAGCCAGGCTTTGTGCACCATGGAAGAAATTATCAAAGATGTCCGCAATTGTGGCAAAGAAACTGTTTGGTTTTTAGAACACCCGCCAATTTATACTGCAGGAACCAGCGCTAAATCCAGCGATTTACTAAATGAATCATTTCCAGTGCATCAATCTAATCGAGGGGGGCAATATACCTATCATGGTCCAGGTCAGTTAATTGTTTACGTAATGGTTGATTTAAAAAAACGCAATAATGATGTGCGCTATTTCGTGCAATGCCTAGAAAATTGGGTTATCAAAACTTTAAGAAATTTTGGTATCGAAGGAAAGCGTAAAAAAGAAATGATTGGTATTTGGCTTGATAATGGAAATAAAGAGCGTAAAATTGCAGCTATTGGTGTAAGGGTAACCAAAGGAATAACCTGGCACGGGTTAGCTTTAAATATCTGTCCTGACTTAACCCATTATAATGGCATTATACCTTGCGGCTTAAAAGACTATGGTGTGACATCACTAAAAGCTGAAGGAATTAATGTTACATTATCAGAAGCAACTAATGTCATGCAGCTACATGCACCTCTATGTGGCCTTTGGTAAATTCATCACAAAATTTTATTTGTTCTGCATATTCATGCTGGTTTCGCTTTTACCCATCCTGCTGGTAGATCACGATTTATATCTATGCTAATAGGGGTGATCGAGGAATTTAATATGCGCTCAACGGGATCTTTTAATATAACAGTTTCACTTGTATTCACAGTGGCTACCTTGGTTTTTGTAATTTTGTGCTTTTGATTTTTTCTGGTGTTAGCTTTTTTAATCAATGCGGGTTGAGGTTCTGGTATTGCATCAACTTCAGAAACAAGGTTATCGATTGAATCTGGTTCTTCGTTGCTTTGTACATTAGATACGACTTGTTGCATGCGTGGTGTCGCATTAAGTTTGTGAAAAGCACTTTCCATTAATTCTGCAGTTTTTTTATCACGTGATACGGAAGTTTGTCCACCAAGAACTACAGCAAATACTCTGATTGGTTTGCCATCACTACCTATGCGTTGGGCAGAAACGCTGATGTTAAATCGTGAAGCAAACGTAAAACCAGTTTTGATTCCGTCCATCCCTGTAAATGATTTAAGCATTCTGTTGTGGTTGTGTACCTGTTTGCCATTGTAACGAAACTCTTTAGTTTTGAAAAAAGCGTACTCTTTAGGATAATCGCGGTGAAGAGCCCTGGCTAAAATCATCATATCCTTAGCGCTAGTTATTTGCCCACTTGCAGGTAACCCATGAGGATTATAAAATTTTGTTTGATTCATGCCTAAGAATTTTGCTTTTTTATTCATCATTTGTGAAAATGCTTCAACTGAACCAGCTAGACCTTCAGCAGCTGTAATTGACATGTCATTGGCAGAGCGTGTAACTAGAGAGTAAATAAGGTTTTTAACATTAATTTTTTCACCAGCTCTAAGTCCTAGGTTGCAAGGTTCCTGTTTTGTAGCACGTTTAGAAACGTTAAATTCCGTTTGTAAAGTGATTTTTCCTGCATGCAGTGCTTCAAAAATTAGGTAAAGCGTCATTTTTTTTGTAAGTGATGCTGGGGGGCGTAATTCATTGGCTCGTTGTTGTGCCATCACTTTTCCAGATTGTCCATCAACAACAATGTACGCAAAATTATTAGAATGCAAATTGTGTGGATACAAAAACCCTAGGCTGAAAAAAAACAAGTATTTTAGTATCTTTTGCACACTCTTCTCCGCAACTATCCCAGTATCAAGATAACAAAAAAATACAAAAATCAAAAGACTTGACTACAAAAAATTAGTAAAATTGCTTTTGTTGCTAACAGTCGTGGAAATTTTTGAGAATTTTCGTACGCTAATATTTATCTAAGTAGCTAGCTTTGTAGGTAATGCAGTCGCAAATTTTCACGGCGTTGGTTGCTAATGCAATCAAGAATTAACCCACATGCAAAGCTTAAAAAGCCTAATATCATTAGCCCAACACAAAGCATTGCGCTAGGAATTCGCAGTACTAATCCTGTTTCTAAAAATTCTTTAATCAATATTGTACCTAAGTAAAGTCCTGATGAAATTAAAATAGTAGAAATTAGTGAAAACAATAAAAATGGTCGAAAATCTTTAAATAATGAAAGCATGCGTATGCCAATTTTAAAGCCGTCTTTAAAGGTTGATAATTTACTTTGAGTTCCTGCAATGCGGTCAAAAAAATCGGTTTCAATTTCTTTTACAGATAAATTCAAGTTTAGCGCGTGTACTGATAATTCTGTTTCAATGTCAAAACCGTTGGAAATTGCGGGAAAGCTTTTAACCATTCGCTTTGAAAAAACACGAAATCCTGAAAAAATATCCTTGAAATTGCTTTGAAACAATAATTTTAAGGCAAGATTAAATATCTGATTTCCAAGTTTATGACCGGCCCTATGCGCTGTTGTTGTTTTTTCAACTCTAGTTCCTATTACCATATCTAACTGATTAACAAGTAATTCATTCACCAGATCTCGAGCTCTTGTAAAATCATAGGTGCCGTCACCATCAACCATTAAATAGGCATCAGCATCAATATCACAAAACATGCGCCTAACAACATATCCTTTACCCTGACGTGGTTCAAAACGTACAATTGCTCCTGCACGCGTTGCTTCCTCTGAGGTATTATCTTTAGAGTTGTTATCATAGACATAAATATCAGCTTCCGGTAGCTGCTCTTTAAAGTCGCTTACTACCTTATAAATAGCTTTGCCTTCATTATAACAGGGGATCAAAATCGCAATTTTAGTCATATTTTTTACTTTTTATTATTTTTTAGATTGATCCATGTTATGTATGCAAATGGAATTGCAAACATGAAACAACACCATGAAAAATAAATATATCTGGCTGCAGAGGCTAGGGAACAAACGAATAAAACAAATATTAATGATAACCCCATGGATGATAGCATAAATAGAGGAATCGCATGATTATCTTTTTTAAATCTACGTAATCCCAACCACCAAAAATATAAAAAAATTGGAAAAAGTGGCATAAAAGCAAATATGCTAAATATAGGTGCGAAACGAAGTAAAGTTGGCGAACTATCCGCCCATGTTATATAAGCACCCTTTGCTGCGCTACCAACCATTATCTTAAACCACAAACGAAATCTATGCTTTAGGTAAGAAATGGGATCTTGCTTGACGCACTTTTTCCAAGTCCCCAACAAATTTTCTCTGTCTTGTTCATTGCGAGTGCTTATTAGCGGGGAATGATCATAACGAATCAGTGGTTCCCACAAGTAGTCGTAATGATTTTCAATATCTTTTACGGTGATATTTGGATTTTTCAGCAAAAAATCAGGAACATACATTTTTTGTGCAAAAACACTCATCCCTGCCAAGTCATAAATTTTCACATACTGCCAGTAATGCTTATCATTTTTTTTTTCAACAAGCGCATTATTACACTGGTTCATTCCAAAAGAAATACCAAACACAAGGCCAATAAACAATAAAAATTTAGAAATAAAATCAGTTGAGTTTTTCACAAAAGACCTAGGTTGCAGTAACACTAACCAAGCAATCATAAATGGGAAAATAAATTGTGCTTGAATTTTTACCATAGAATAGTAAAAAACACCTGCCAAAATTAGTACAGTGTGCCATAAACGTAGTTTTTGATCTTTAAGCGTTTTATAAGCAAGGACCATGCAAATAAATAAATAACCAAAGGAAAAAATAGTATCTTTTAAAATTTCACCAGAATCTAGAAAAATAGCAGGTACAAAGGGGATAGCGATAAACCAATAAGCAATTTTTTTTTCCTTGAAAAGTTTGTGGCCTATAAGGGAAGCTCCCCAAAGCATTGCGAAATTTAATAACAACATAAGGTCGGCACCTTCCTTAATGTGGTTAAGAAAATGCCAAAGTAAAAGCGTTAGCGGTGGCCAGTAATCCACGTAATGCAGATTTACAGCATCTGCGTACATGGATGCAGAATCTAGCCTCAAACAAGCTGGAAAATGCATGAAAACATGTAAAGCAATTATTCCGAGAATTAAACAATTGACTAACTTAAAGTGTAATTCTAAAAATTTATATTGTCTAAAAGCTTGGGACATGCGGAAATGTAACAATATATAAGGTTGCCTGATGTTGCCATAACATCTAGTTTTTAAGCAACCTAAATATGTGTTTAAAAAGGAAATAGAAGTAAATGCTAGCTAAAAAGCTATTTAATTTTACATTGATTTTTTGCTGTTTTTTTGCAGTATCATTTGTAACTCCAATTACAGCTTCAGTTGAGGTTAAAACGGTATTTGGGCATATAAAACTTGAAAACGAGCTTCTTAAAATTTATAACATGAAGCATATGCAGCGTCTTTTGGGAGTTGATCAATCTGGAACCGCTGTATACTGGAGTGGGGTTACTAAATTTGGTAAAATTCCAAAATTTAGCCGTTTGGAACATTCTTTAGACGTGCTGTGGTTAGTTAAAAATTTTGGAGCTGATATTAAGGAACAAATTGCAGCTTTAGTTCATGATATCTCATCTACTGTCTTTTCAAATGTGGCAGACATTGTTTTTGGAATATCTGGTTATCAGGATACTATTCATGAATGGTTTTTACAGCAAACAGAAATAGAAAGCCTTATTTGTGGTTTAGATTTAGTAGAAAAAGATATTCTTCCAGAAAATCCTGAATTCAAAAGACTAAAACAACCACTACCTGATATGTGTGCTGATCGCATAGCACACAATATTCATACGGCTTTAATCCTTAAGTTGCTTGATGAAAATGAAATTAAAGAAATTATTAATGATTTACGTTTTGATGATGGGTACTGGTACTTTACATCCGTTAAAGTTGCTAAAAAATTTGCAGCAATTTCTTTAACATTAACGGAACATTTTTGGGAATCTGCTGATAATTTGGTTCTTTGCCATATTTCCAGCCTAATTTTAAAAAAAGCATTTGATTTAGGTCGCATAACTAAAGAAGATATGAATTTTGGTATAGACAAACAAATTCTTGATAAACTAGCCGTTTGCGATGATCCAAAAATCAAGCTCTACATTAAAAATGCTCAAAACGTAAAGAAATCTTACAGAATTTTGAAAGAAGGTGAAGGATCGCCTGATTTCGTTCCAAAACCTAAGTTTTTAGGAATTGATCCCTTACTTTATAATAAACACACAAAAAAAACTAAACGCTTGACTGAAATTGACAAAAGCTTTCTTAAAGAATTTACAAGAGTAAAAAAATTATGTGAAACCGGATACAAAATTCAGTTGCAACTCTCACCGATATCTCATTAGCTTATTTTCTGAAATCAAAAAATCTTCAATTTTTGATAGCGGTACCTGGTTTTGTGTAGTTTTAATTATTTACACTTAAACAACACTCATAAAATTTTACTAAAATAGTTTGGGACATCTAGTTTTTTGAATATTTCACTAATTTGTGGTACCTTAATAACTGAGCGCTAACTAAAAGCCACGGCAAGTGGGTTTTAATTTGATAAGCATTCCTCCGCTGCACCCTTAGAGATGTCTTCAACAGTGAAATGCTCCTGTTAACGTTTAACTAATGCGCATTAGTTATAACCTCTAGCAGAACTGAAATTGTAATCATTAACATTTAGGATAAATTAACATATTACTTATAAAAAAATATATTACTAAATATTAACATTAACTTAATATTATAGCTTACCATCAATAAAATGATAAGATTTTACACTGGATCACCACGCCCCTACGGGTCTCGTGATGACGGTTTTCTGCGTCTTTGCGAGCAAGCTTTGCTTGCGCGGCAATCCAAGCCGCAACGTACTCAATTTATAATTAGTAAGCTATAACGCTTT
>CANMNU010000021.1 GCA_947499175.1 Alphaproteobacteria bacterium | reverse complement strand
TTAAAAACAGATTTTCAGATTGTTCATACTCGACATAGATCGTTTATTAATGGCTTTATCCATATCTTTTCAACACTTATTGCTTATGCCTTGAAATCAAACAAACCTGCCATTAAATTCAACAATCTAATCCAGAATTAGGGTTATTACCATACGTTTATAATTTTCTTGACTAAACGGAATATTTTTTTGGGTATCTAATACTTTAACTAAACCTGAAGTGTTATTAACATTTACCTGTTCGTAGCTTTCAACCGGCTCAGTTAGTTTATTGGCAGCATTAAGAACCATATTTGATTTAAATATTGCAAAAATTAGAATAATAATCCACATTAACAACCCCCATAAAACTCAGTCTGTATATTTAAAATACACGAATGGGGTTAAAAATTAGTTAATTTAGCAATAAATTCTTAAGGCTATCCTAGGCATGAATTTAAAAGATTTTTTGTATAATCGTTCTGCGGGTTATTAAAAAGCTGTTGCGCATCGTTTTGTTCAACAATTTCCCCATGGCGCATCACAATCACCCGATGTGCCATTGCACGAATAACCTTAAGATCATGGCTGATAAACACGTAAGATAACCCATAATCTTCCTGCAATTTTTTAAGCAAGTCCAAAATATCGGCTTGAATTGAACGATCAAGTGCTGAAGTCGGTTCATCAAGAATTACAAGTTTAGGCTTTAAAACAAGGGCCCTAGCAATTGCCACCCTTTGGCGCTGGCCACCCGATAATTCATGGGGGTAGCGGTCTAGGAAGTCTAGGCTTAAGCCAACTTGCTCCATAACCTTTGAAGCGACATCACGCATTTCCTGTGCTGATAAATTAGTAGCGTGAACCCTAAGCCCTTCACAGACGACATCTAAAATTGAAAAACGTGGGTTTAAAGAACCAAATGGATCTTGAAAAATAATTTGTAAATTTTTACGCCAAGGTAACATTAGCTTTAAAGTTTTTGGCAGTTCAGATCCTTGAAAAATCACTGTACCAGATGACCCAATTAAGCGCAAAATCGCATAGGCCAAGGTTGATTTACCAGAGCCACTCTCCCCTACTACACCCAAAGTTTCCCCCTGTTTTAAGGAAAATGAAATTTGGTTCACAGCAATTTTAGGTGGTAACTTTTTAAAGCTAAATAGTGATTTGTTTTCAAATACTACTTTAATTTTATCAACGCTTAATTGTTCCGGTGCCGTAATTAGCAATGGTCTTGGGGTACCTTTAGGTTCGGAATCTATTAACCTTTGAGTATAATCATGTTGTGGATTTTTAAAAACACTCAAAACACTACCTGATTCAACAATTTTACCATGGTGCATAACAGCAACCTCATGGGCTAAATGCTTAACCATACCTAGGTCATGGCTAATAAGGAGCATGCCCATACCAAGGTCTGCCTGCAGTTTTTGCAAAAGTTTAACTATACCTGCTTGAATTGTAACATCTAAGGCTGTGGTCGGTTCATCGGCAATTAGCAAATAAGGGTTACATGCCAAAGCCATGGCAATCATTACCCTTTGGCGTTGACCACCGGAAAGTTCGTGTGGGTAAGCACTAAGTCTGCTACGACCTTCATGAAATTCAACCAAATCAAGTAGTTCTTTAACCCTATCTAAAGTTTTTGATTTAGAAAGCCCAAGATGTAGCCTGACGGTTTCAGAAATTTGTTTTTCAATTGTATGCAAAGGATTTAGAGCAGTCATGGGTTCTTGAAAAATCATGCCAATACGGCGACCACGAATTTGCCTAAGCTGATTATCAGGAATTTCCAGCAAATTTTGCTTATCAAAAATAATTTCACCAGTTGGGTGACTTGCCATTGGGTATGGCAACAATCTTAAAATTGAAAAGGCACTAACTGATTTACCTGAACCACTTTCACCAACCAAAGCCAAGGTTTGCTTAGGTTTTATAGAAAAACTAATGCCCTGTACCGCATCAACCACAGGGCGTCCTGGTGGAGAGAATCTAACGGAAAGTTTTTTAACATCAAGCAAATTCATGAACAAACTATGCCATAAAAATAAGTTTGTGCAAAATAGTTAGGTGTAATCTTTTTATATTAATTGTGATCTATATTGATACATTTCAACACCCTTTTTATAGGGCGATTTTAAGTAAATAAGCTTGGTAATATCCAAGTTAGCTATTTTGATAAACATCAATAACAGATTGTAACATACTAAGTGCTTCATCATATGGGCGTTGAAAACAGTTGCGCCCAATGATTGAGCCAAAACCACCACCACTAGCAATAACCTTAGCATCATTAACTATTTCATTCGCATCCTTCATTTCCATGCCAGAAAATATAACCATTCGCCGACCATTAAAGCAACTGCGAACAACAACCTGAACGCGCTCTTGCATAGTTTTAATTGCTATTGCATTAATTTCAAATGATTTTCTAATTTCTGAATTCTCCAAATGATCCGTCGGCAACTTAACCTTAATGATATGAGCCCCCAAAAGGGCTGCCATATGCGCTCCATAAGAAATAACATCAATAGCACGCTCACCATTTTTAGATAAATTGCCACGTGGATAAGACCATACAATAACCCCAAGACCAGCCTCCTTTGCTTGGGCAGATAAATCACGGAGTTCTTCAAATTGCTCAAGGCTAGCATCAGATCCCGGATAAATTGTAAAGCCAATCGCACTGCACCCAAGGCGTAAGGCATCATTAACACTTGCCGTAATCGCCTGATCAGGAACGTTATCATTACTAATTAAACTATTAGAACTGTTTATTTTTAAAATAGTTGGAATTTGGCCAAAAAACGTACCTGCCCCCGCCTCTAACCAACCCAAAGGCCCAGCATAAGCAGAAAGTCCAGCATCAATAGCTAATTTGTATGGGTAATGCGGGTCATAGGCTGGAACATATGGCGAAAAAGAACGGTCAGGACCATGCTCAAAACCCTGGTCCATTGCCAAAATTACCAATTTTCCACTACCACCAACACGCCCATTCATTAATATTTTAGCTAAGTTTGCTTTAGTGCCTGGATTATCAGTTTCATAGTAACTTAGAATTTTTTGAACTTTTTGAGTAATGCGCATTAAGCAGAGCTTCCAACTATTCAACTGAATAATCGTAACGCAAAATTTAGCCATAGTGAATCAGGTTTGTGGTAAATTCAGCAATCTTCTGTTATAAAAGCCATAATTACTCACAAACTAAGCACCAACATGAAATCAAAATTAGCAATCTACTTCACTGCCGTTTTATTTTTAGTTGGCTGCACAACAAACCGCCAAGATTTTCTTTACAATCAAAAACCAGCTTTTTATACATACATTATTGGTGATATTGATAGCACAAACAGTACCACTGAACATGAAGCAAATGTTTTCATAACCCCCGCTAGCTGTCAAAAAATTGTAACAGCATTGGTTACTTATAAATTTTTAGGTAGTGATTACTGCTATCAAACAAAATTATGGGCAGTTAAAAAGAATGGCAAAATTCATGATGTAATTGTTGAATTTTGCGGTGACCCAACCTTAAGTTCAAATGATTTACTAAAACTTTTGGAACAATTAGAGGGCCTGCATATAAATGGTAAAATTGTACTAGATAACTCAGCGTTTCAAACTCCACCCCAATCACCTAATCGCATGATTGATGATATTGGCACAAAGTATGCACAACCTGTATCAGCCATGAATTTGGATGAAAATCTTGTATCAATAAAAGTTGTACCTACCACTTTATTTAAACCCGCTATAATTACTAATAATGCAGGTTATTTAATAAATGAAATTACAACTGGCATTGAAAAATCAACCACCAAAATAGTTTGTGAAGGAGAAAAGTTAATAGCAGAAGGTACGGTTAATGTGTCCTCTGCTCCATTAGAATTCACCATATCCCCTGCAAATATTGATGATTTCATTTTAAACAAAGTCAGGCAAATATTAAAAACAAAAAAAATAAGAGGAAAACTAGTTATTGAAAATTCCAAAGAATTAAAGAAAAATGCAAAATTACTTGCCACCCACAAATCACAGCCACTTGGTGTAATCTTACCACCGGCTCTACAAAGTTCAGATAACCTTGTTTTTGATAGCCTGTATTTAACAATCATACATTCCCAAAACACTGACACAATCAAAAAATGGGAAGATGGTGATAAAATAATAAAATCACTAATCAAACAGCATTTTGGCCTTACCATGGAAAAAGCATTATTTGTTGATGGTTCAGGGTTATCGCGCTACAACCGCGTGCAACCACGGCAACTTTTTGAACTATTACAAAAAGGCTTTATTGTAAAAGAGTTTGTAAATGCCCTATCATTTCCCGGGCAACCTAAAAGCACCCTTGCAAAACGTAGTTCTATGCCAGCCTACATTAAGGCTAAAACAGGCAGCATGTCAGGAATCAATGGCCTGTGCGGTTATGCTTGCGGTAAACAACCCAAAGCTTTTGTAATAATTTCTAATAGTTTCGCCCCAACTATAGCTGAAAGTAGCCTTGTTTTGGATAATTTTATCAATCATTGTTTGGGGTAAATTTTATTGCTCAGAATCAGGCAATACCTGCAACACAAGATTTATTAAAACTTGCCATATCCATTACTTCTTGTATTAAATCTAGTCCAGATTCATTTTTTTTACGCGAAGGGTTAACTTTTAAATAGTTTTCAATTGATGATTTCATTAATGGCTTTTGTCGCTCATCATCAACCACTACCGGCATAAAAATTTCATCAGAAAAATCGAACATTACATAATAAAACCTAAAATGATTGGTAGTTTGCCATTCCGTCGTTGACACAAAAAAAGTCAATATTCGAACAATTGCTATTTTGTTTTTTTCAACAGCTTTTCTGTAAGCACTAATCATACCTACTTCATTGGGAATTAATTGGCCATACGAGCGATTAACTAGCATTCGGACAACACCCGCGTGCCCTTCTCCTGCAGCACTAATTAAGGCTTGGTTCATACCATTTTGAGTAATCCGCAATTGTCGCCTATAGAACAATTTATTAAAAAAATTTTGAGGTTTTAATTCTTGGTTAAGCAATAAGCCAACCATATTCACGCACCCCTTTTGCGCAGCTTCAACTAAAGCAAAATTAACCTCAACACCATTATAACTAACAATTCTTTTTAAAAATTTATTTTGTTGATATAATTTCAATGAATTTGATTTATTAATAGCTAGTGACTCAAAATCACCAACCTCTATTGCCAAAGCACGCATTATAAAAAAGCCCAACAGAGCTATTGCCTTTCCCAGCCCTTTGATTCCCATACATCAAGCCTACCAAAATCAATATCTTGTTTAATGCTACTATAAGCTTGTTAATAATATATTAATAAAATAACTCTGCAATTATTAATAAATAGTTAAACAATTTTATGCATTTATATTGATCCATGGCACTGCTGGTAAAGTTTTGTAATATATCTCCATTTGAAACAACCATTAATTTTAAGGCATCATCAGAATTGTGGGGGAGAAATGTATTCAGCAATCAACAATATACCAAATACTTTTCATGATATCAGCAAAATAGATTTACAGATCAAAGACACGTTAAACCGTAAACTTTTGTTGGATCAGTACACTATTGCCAGTCCTGTAGTTTTTGGTGGTGTAGGTGTACATTCTGGAAAAGCCGTTTGCATGATTGTTCACCCAACAACAGTTGACCACGGTATTGTTTTTGAACGTACTGACATTGAAGATCAACCTAATCGTATTCGTGCATCATGGACTATGGTGCAATCTACGAACATGTGCACAACCATTGCTAACCATTTTGGTGTCTCTGTTGCAACTGTTGAACATATTTTAGCAGCACTTACAGGAATTGGTATTACTAATGCTCACATAACTATCGACGGGCCTGAAGTACCAATTATGGATGGATGCTCACAAGCTTTTTGTGAAGGTATTTTAGAAGCCGGTACTGTACGCCAATCTAAAAAACGCCACAAATTGAATATCACACACACTGTTAAGGTTGAAAATGAACATGGATGGGCTCAAATTAGCCCAAGTGATACTAGCTTGTTTAGTGTGCATTTTACCCCATCCCAGCGCTATGAAGGGTTAACTGGTGATCAGCACCAGGAATTTTCACTACTTGAGGATGACTTTACTAAGTTAGTTGCAGGCGCGCGTACTTTTGGATTTTACGAAGATGCTCAAAAACTTTGGGCAGCTGGCCTTGCTAAAGGGGCTTCTCTAGATAACACTGTGGTTATACACAAAGGCACGGTAATGAATGAATCAGGTTTGCGCTTTACTAACGAACTTGTACGCCACAAGTTACTTGATGCAATTGGGGATATAGCTTTGGCTGAGTATTTACTAGTTGGCCATTATGAAGCACTAAACCCTGGCCATACACTTAATTACCAGCTTTTGAAAAAGTATTTTGAAGAAATTTCTGCCTAGTTTACAAATCAATTTTATTAAAAGTAATCAACCCTTTGGTCACGTTAATTATACATCCAGCTACTTTGTAACCATTCACACGTGGTTGTTTAATGATTTGTAAAATTGCCATAATTGTAGCTATAGGCTTTGGATAGTTTGCCATACCAATTTTCCAAATTTGTTGACGTAACCATTGTTGTTGGACTTTTTCCGGACATCTGAAAAATGCTTCCTGATTAATGGTCAGTAGATCAAAATTAGTTACAAAACTTTCAGCATATTCAGCTGTAAGTATTTCAAAATTTTGCTGCTGTTCGTAAACTTTGCTAGCGCTTGCTAGAATTCCTGTTATCCCCAATTTTGGTGAAATTTGCTCTACCAATGCACGTATGCGGGTACGTTCATAAAACGTATCATAGTTTGATGAATCTTCCACCCAAGTAATTCCTATATTTTTAAGGTATAGGCGTAGTTGATCTGGAGAAACATCTAACAGTGGCCTAACAATCTGCACACCTTCATGTAGGCGTTGTGCTTGGATACCCTGAAATCCGGCAGGGCCTGTGCCTTTTAAAAATCGCATAAGAATAGTTTCAACCTGATCTTGCTGGTGGTGTGCAGTTAGCAAGACTGGGTTTTGGTAATTTTTGCAAAAGTCTACTAGTAATTGATAACGAGCTGTTCGCGCCCGCTCATGACGGCGATTAAGATCGTCTGCGTGATGCCACAGTAGAGTCTGGTGCTCAATACCCTGACATTGTAACGTTTGCTTAACCCACAAGGCTTCTTCGGATGATTCAGGACGTATCTGGTGGTCAACAGTTACCGCCTGAAGATTACCACCTTTTAAATTAACATATTCTTTAGCAAGCAAAGTCAGCGCCATGCTGTCAGCTCCGCCAGAAACACCAACTACTACAGTACTAATCGGCTTTTGTATTAATTGGTCCAAACTTTTAAAAACTTGGAACTTTAGTGCAATCATTTTATTAGTAAGCTTTGCTTTAACGTAATTCCACTTTCTTCCATATTACAACTGTAAGCAAAGGTTTCTACCCCTGCACTTGTTGCCATTTTTGAAGCTTTGGCATAAGCAGGATCAAGATCTTCAGCTACTTTAAAGCTTTCAACATCACCACGCTGTACAACATAGAGAATAACACTACGTATGCCATTTTTTACCTGTTCGGCAAGTTCTAACTGGTGTTTAGCACCTCGCGCTGTAACACAGTCTGGAAATTCAGCTAAACTATCATTTCTGATTAAATGCACATTTTTAACTTCTACCAAGCATAGATCAGTCGTACCATCACTTAGTAAAAAATCAATTCTTGAGTTTTGGCCATATTTAACTTCAGGCTTAAAGTGTTTGTAACCTGACAATTCAGCAATGGAGTTTAAAGATAAGGCTTCCCCAACAATCCGATTGGGATTGCTAGTATTAACACCAATCCATATGTTATTTAGTTCTACCATTTCCCAGCTATAAGCTAGTTTGCGGGAAAGATTTGCTGACTTTGATAAAGCTACACGCAACCCAGGTGTGGTTATACCCATCATCGCTCCTGGGTTAGGACAATGTACCGTGATATCAACTCCATTATCTAGGCGCACATCAGCTAAGAATCTTTTATAGCGCTTAATTAAAACACCATAAACCAAGGGTTTTGGAAATTGCATTAACGCATTTCTTCCAAAGGAGTGACCCCCAGAACATTCAGGCCCTCTGCAATTATTAAAGCGGTTGATTGCAATAATACTATACGAGCTGCCGTTTGCTTCGGTGACTTTTCATCAATAAAGCGTAACTGTGTGTGTTCCTTACCTTTGTTCCACAAGCTATGAAACGTTCCAGCTAGGTCATACAGATAATTGGCAACCCGGTGCGGTTCTAAATGCTGTGCAGCTGAAGCTACAACCCGTGGCCATTGAATTAAGCATTTTATTAAATCTAGTTCAGACTCATCAACTAAACATTCAAGCGATGCATTTTTGGCAAAATCATCGTCGGTAAATACTTGGGCTGCATGACGCAAAACCGAATGAATACGCGCATGAGCGTATTGAATATAAAATAATGGATTGTCTTTTGATTGATCAACTACCTGATTAAAATCAAAATCAATTACCATATCCTGGTGGCGTGAAACCATCATATAACGCACTGCGTCTTTGCCAACTCGTTCTACCAATTGATCAATCGTAATAAAGTTTCCAGAACGTTTGGACATACGTAAAGGCTTACCATCGTCAACAAAGTTTACCATTTGGCAAGTTTTAATTATGTACGGCAAGTCAGCTTTTAAAGCTTTTACGGCCGAAGTTAATCGCTTCACATAACCAACATGATCAAAACCCAAAATATTGATTAGCAAATCAAAATTACGTCTTATTTTATGATAATGGTAACCAACATCACCAGCGAAATAAGTCCATGTTCCATCAGACTTTTGCAAAGCACGATCAATGTCATCCCCATAACTTGTAGCCTTAAACAAAATTTGTGGGCGTTCTTCCCAATCATCAACCTGGTGACCTTTTGGTTTTTCGAGTAAGCCTTGGTATACATCACCTTTGGTCTCTAGCAATTTTAAGGCTTTATCAACCCAACCTTCTTTGGTAATGGTTGATTCAAAAGCATACTCCATAACTATGCCCAAAAACTTTAAATCAGCACGAATATAATCCATCATTGCGTCAATCGCAAACAAACGCACAGTTTCAAACCACTGTGATTCTGGTTGGTTAAGCAAAGAATCACCATATTTTTGCGCTAGCTTTTCACCAACGGAAATTAGGTAATCACCTTTGTACATATCATCATCAAAATCAGCATCTGAAATTGTTTTCCCCAAGGCTTGTGTATAGCGTACGTAAGCAGATCGCCCTAAAGCAATGGTTTGACCGCCAGCATCATTCACATAGTATTCACGAGTTACTTCATAGCCAACTTTTTCCAGTAAGTTAGCAATCGTGTCACCCAAAACAGCATTCCGGCCATGGCCAATGTGCATTGGTCCAGTTGGGTTAGTTGACACATATTCTACTTGGGCAGACTTACCTAATCCAATGTTACTGTTTCCATATTTACCATTGCTGACTAAAATTTTGGAAAGTTCATTATGCAATATAGTTGGGTGCAATTTTAAATTAATAAAACCTGGGCCAGCTATTTCAGCATTTGTAATAAATTCATTTTTTAAAATTTTTTCAATTAGTTTTTGCGCCAAATCACGTGGAGCCATGCCTAAAGCTTTGCTACAAACCATTGCTGCATTGCTTGCTAAATCTCCATGATCTGGATTTTTAGCCGGTTCAAGCACAACTTTTTCAAGATTAACACCAGGGGCTATTTGGTTTAAACAGTCTTCAATAAATTCTTGTAAGATAAATACTAACGGCATATGTTAAGTTCTCCTAAACCAGTTATAGATTTAGCCGTCCTAGCTATAATAATCAATTAAAACCGACCCTTGCTTTCCAATAATTTATGATTTACATCAAGGTAAGGTTTTAAATATTTGCCAGTGTAACTTTTGGTGATCTTGGCAACATCTTCTGGGGTACCAGTTGCAATAACTTCCCCTCCACCATCTCCACCTTCTGGTCCCATATCAATTACCCAGTCAGCAGTTTTAATTACTTCAAGGTTATGTTCAATCACTAAGACAGTGTTACTTTGATCAACCAAATGGTGCAGCACTTCTAATAATTTACGAACATCTTCAAAATGCAATCCTGTAGTTGGTTCATCTAAAATATACAAAGTCTTACCTGTTGCCCTGCGAGATAACTCCTTAGCTAATTTTATTCGCTGCGCTTCACCACCTGATAAGGTTGTAGCTTGTTGGCCAATTTTGATATAGCCAAGACCTACATGGTTTAACGCACGCAACTTTTCAACTATTGCTGTATTTGTTTCAAAAAAAGTTACCCCCTCTTCAACAGTCATATCCAAAACATCAGCAATATTTTTATGTTTGTATGTAATTTCCAGGGTTTCACGATTATAACGTTTGCCGTGACATTGATCGCATTCAAGGTACACATCTGGCAAGAAGTGCATTTCAATTTTTACAACGCCATCACCTTGGCAAGCTTCACACCTTCCACCTTTTACATTGAAAGAAAATCGTCCTGGTGAGTAGCCTCTAGCTTTTGCTTCAGGCATGCCCGCAAACCATTCACGAATTGGTGTAAAGCAACCAACGTAGGTTGCAGGGTTAGAACGAGGAGTTCGCCCAATTGGTGATTGGTCAATATCAATTACTTTATCAATATGTTCAATGCCTTCAAGGGATTTATGAATTCCAGGAAGATCACGTCCATAATTAAATTGTCGGTTAAGTGCTTTGTACAAAGTTTCAATAACTAATGTAGACTTGCCACCGCCAGAAACCCCAGTTACGCAAGTAAATGTTCCCAAAGGAAAGGTTGCATCAACATTCTTTAAGTTGTTTGATTTGGCACCCTTTAAGCGTAAAAATTTCCCAGCATGTCCAGAACGCCTTTGGGTCGGAATTGGAATTGATCTTGTGCCACGCAAATACTGACCAGTCAAACTGTTTGGGCAATTGATTACTTCTTGTGGTGTTCCTTGGGAAATAATTTCTCCACCATGAACACCTGCTGCTGGTCCCATATCAATAACAAAATCAGCGGTTAATATGGCATCTTCATCATGCTCAACCACCACCACGGTATTTCCTAGGTTACGTAAGTTGCGCAAAGACTCAAGCAAGCGATCATTATCACGTTGGTGCAAGCCTATTGATGGTTCATCAAGTACATACAACACCCCAGTAAGGCCTGACCCAACTTGCGATGCCAAACGAATTCGTTGGCTTTCTCCGCCTGAAAGAGTTCCTGAACCACGTGATAAGGTCAGATAATCAAGCCCAACATCCACCAAAAATTTTAAACGGTTTCTAATTTCTTTTAAAATTTTATCGGCAATTTCCTGTTGTTTTTTGGAAAGCTCAACAGTTTCAAACCAAGTTAATGCATTTTTTATTGAAAAAACTCCGACTTCACCAATATGTAATTTGGCAATTTTCACACACAGTGCTTCTTCTTTTAAGCGGTGACCACCACAACTATGGCATGGTTTTTCATTTTGAAAACGCCTTAAAAACTCTCTAGTCCAATCACTTTCAGTTTCCAACCATCGACGTTTTAAATTAGGAATTACGCCTTCAAATGGCTTTTTTGAAATATATTTGCGAACGCCATCATTGTAAACAATTGGTACTATTTTTTCACCTGAACCATAAAGTATGACTTTACGCAAATCGGGCGAAAGCTCATGAAATGGAACTGTTGCGCTTTCACTAAAATAATGAGCTAACCCTTCTAAAACTTGGGCATAATATTCATAAGTTAATTGGCCACGTTTACTGGTTGCTAAATCTTCTTGGGCTGACCATGGAGCAATTGCCCCATCACGTAAGCTTAGGTCATGGTTAGGTACCACTACTTGCTCATCAAAAATAATTTCAATACCCAAACCATCACAGGTTGGACATGCACCCTGGGGGCTATTAAATGAAAACAAACGCGGCTCAATTTCTTCTAAGGTAAATCCAGAAACAGGGCAAGCAAATTTTGACGAATAAGTAGCAATTGCCTCCGAAGTAGCTTCTTGTACCCACAACAAGCCATTGCTTAATTGCAAAGAAGTTTCAATTGAATCAGCTAAACGGGTTTTTAAATCATCAGGGTTACCAATTACCAAGCGGTCAACAACAACTGCAATTGTATGCTTTGTTTTCTTATTAAGGGTTGGTGCTTCTTCAAGTGTATAAATTTTGCCATCAATAAAAACGCGCTGAAATCCTTTTTTTTGTAACTCTAGCAATTCTTTTTTATACTCACCCTTACGGTCACGCACAATTGGCGCTAGCAAAAGAATTTTACTTTTTTCAGGCATTGCCAAAATACGATCAACCATTTGGCTAACTGTTTGGGCATCAATCGGCAGGCCAGTAGCTGGTGAATGTGGCACACCTATGCGTGCAAATAAAAGCCGCATGTAATCATAAAGTTCGGTGACAGTTCCAACTGTTGACCTTGGATTTTTTGATGTTGTTTTTTGTTCAATAGCAATCGCTGGACTTAAGCCTTCTATGGAATCAACATCAGGCTTTTGCATAAGTTGCAAAAATTGCCGTGCATAGGTTGATAAGCTTTCCACATAACGACGCTGCCCTTCAGCATAAAGCGTGTCAAAAGCTAGCGATGATTTTCCAGAACCGCTAAGCCCTGTAATTACTACTAGCTTATTACGTGGAATATCTACATTAACATTTTTTAAGTTGTGCTCACGTGCGCCACGAATTCTAATTGTATCTTGCATGGTTAACACCTGCTCTTTAAAAGTTATAATTTTTGATTTTTAAAATTGCTTACG
Organism: Alphaproteobacteria bacterium; assembly: GCA_947499175.1. Classification (GTDB taxonomy): domain Bacteria; phylum Pseudomonadota; class Alphaproteobacteria; order Paracaedibacterales; family CAITNM01; genus CAITNM01. The sequence goes on along the minus strand of CANMNU010000021.1, from coordinate 2,684 downwards.
GCAATTGCAAAGCACTGGCTAGATTATTACACAATATTTTTGTAAGTCGCAAACTAGATTTTAAAGAATGCAACTAGCCAAGATTCCATACATTTGCTTCAATTAAAGCAATGTGTTTTTGCAATTAGGTGCGTGTTGTTAGCTTGGGCTTGTTTATTTTTTGTACTTTGTGGTTGTCGTGAAATGAGTAACCATCAACCGTTAATGCCAAAACTTGATAAAGGTGAGGCTAAAGAATTAGCAACGCCTGTTGAGCAGGCAGAGCCAGATGCAATTCGCATAAGAATTCCCCCTAAAAAAGCAGTACAAATTTTGCCAAAAGCTATGTACACATTAGTTTCAGTATCAGTTTCTGAAGGTATTCCTTTAAAAAGTATTTTTATTGAACTTGCACGTCAGGCCAATGTTGATTTGCAGCTAGATCCAGCTATTGATGCAAAAATTATTTTCACGTCACAAAATAGACCGTTCATAGACATTATTCGGGCTATGTGTGAAATGGCAAATCTGCGTTTTGATGTCATTAATGGTGCTTTAAGAATTGAACGTGATACTCCATATTCAAAGAATTACAACGTACAATTTTTAAATTTATCGCGTTCAAGTGAAAATCAATTAACTGTTGCTACTGATGTTTTTTCAAGCATTGGACCTGCAAAAGGCAGCGCTGGTGATAACGTTTCTAAAAGCGCACTAAAAGCTACCACTAAGAATGATTTTTGGGACGAACTAGAGCAAAATTTAAAAACTATTGTTCAATTAGGGTCTGAAAAAGGTTCGTATTCAATACACCGCCAGGCAGGACTTGTGTCGCTACAGGCAAACCGTAAGCAACACATACAAGTGGAAAAGTACTTGGAACAATTACGTAAAGTTGCTTGTTGCCAAGTTTTAATTGAAGCGAAAATTATTGAAGTTACGTTAAAAGATGAATATCGCAGCGGTATTAATTGGCAAAATGTTAATGCTAAAGGGGATTTAGCAATTACAGCTAATTTTGGTGATTTAGCAAAGAAAAGCAGCTTTTTAGACCCGACATCTGCACAGGCCGATATGGTTAGCTTTGGTGCAAGTGGTTCAAGTTTTTCAGCAATTGCAAATATGCTGCAAGAGTTTGGCTTTGTGCGTACTTTATCAAGTCCGCGCCTTACGGTTATGAATAATCAGGCTGCCATCTTAAAAGTTGCCCAAAATAAAGTTTATTTCAGGCTCAACTACGATAAAATGTATAATTCGCAAAACAACCGTGAAAGTACCACGGTTTCAAGCGATATTCAAACTGTACCAATTGGTTTAATTATGATGGTTCAACCATCGATTGACCCGGAAACAGGAGAAATTATTCTATTTTTAAGGCCAAGTATTTCACGCTTAACCCAATCAGTACCTGATCCTGCTGTGGATATTGCTTATAATGCTTCAATTACTGACAGCACTGACAGAAAGTCATCGCCAACTCCTTCAATGATTCCGGTGGTTGAAGTACGTGAAATTGATTCAGTACTAAGGTTAAATAACAAAGAAATGGCAATTTTGGGTGGTTTAATGGAGGTTCGTTCATCAGAACACAAACAAGGAATTCCAGGGCTTGGTGAGGTACCGTTATTACGTGATTTAACCGGTAGTATTTCTGAAGGTGATACTATTGTGGAATTGGTGATTGTGTTAAAAGCAACAATTGTTGATAATGGTGCCGCGCCAGATGCTGCGGATCAACGATTAATGGAAAAATACACAACCGATCCACGCCCCTTAAACCCTAGCTAGATATAAAGTTGTAAATGATGTTTGAGCAAAAATTTAAAGCCATTTTTTTTGATTGGGATAATACTTTAGTTGATACATGGCCAATTCTTCTTAAGGCTAGTGATATGGTTTTACAACATTTTGGTTTGCCAATCGCAACGTTAGATGAGGTAAAGGTTAGGGCGAGACTATCTACCCGCGAAAGTTTTCCAATACTTTTTAAAGAAAATTGGCAGGAAGCTCAAGAAATTTTTTACAATGCTGTTCATGCCTGTAAAAATGACCTTAAATTATACGATGGTGTATTGCAGCAACTACAATTATTAATTGATTACGGCTATAAAATAGCAATTATTAGCAATAAAAACAACAAATTGCTACTTTCTGAAATTAAACAATTCAATGTGCACAGTGATTTAACGCTTGGGTCTGGTGATACAGATTATGATAAACCCCACCCAGAAATGGGTTTAGTTGCCTTAAAACATTTTGGCTTAAAGCCCAGTGAAGCTGTATATGTTGGTGACAGCGTTACCGATTGGATATTTGCCAAGAGCCTTAATATGCCAGCAATTGCGATTGGGGATGATATTTATGACGGACCATTACTAGCAAGGTTTGAGGGTATAAATAAAACAATCGATTATTTGCTAAAATAGCCCAAATAAATCTTAGCTTGACATTTTATTATTATTTTTTTGAAATATTAAGACCATGTGTGATTTAGTGGTCTTTTTTTCCAGATTATCTCCATTCAATATTCTCCCTTTCCTTTTCTTCGTTTCAGCTTTGTTTTCTATTCTCTCGTTTTAAATGCTACCTGTGTTGACTAGTAATTAACAAGCTCTTGCGAGCTGCCATGATACACCACCTAAGTAGCGTACACGGCTGCCAGTGAATGGTGATTTAAGTATTTATGAAATATTGACAGTATTTCA
>CANMNU010000020.1 GCA_947499175.1 Alphaproteobacteria bacterium | reverse complement strand
GCTAATCCTACTCTACAAAACAGCTGCTTTTTCTCAGTTCGATCCTAACGATCAAGATCTCCTCAAGCCAACTGTTTATTCTTTATAACACAGCTTAAAGATATAAGATCTCCAGCTGTATTTGACAATATAGCCAAGGAGATGCCGTGTTGGTGAATTTATGAAATACTGTCAATATTTTACAAATGCATATCATCATCCACTGGCAGCCCTGACGCACCAAAAGTGTTACAGGGCAGCTCGCAAGAGCTCATTAATTACTAACTTAACACAGGTAGCATTTAAAACGAGAGAATCTAACGAAAAATACAAAGCTTAAACGAAAGGAAGAAGAAATTATGCAACACCGCCCCAACCACCCCCTAGTGCTTTAATTAAGCCTACTGAAGCAACCATACGCCGTCCTTCAATCGCATTAAGCATATTTTGTGTGGCATATGCATTAATTTGTGCGGTTATAACGTCAGATAATGCTGCAGTTCCTGAAATATACTCATCTTTAACTAGCTGCAGTTGAGTTTGAGCACTTATAACTGCTTCATTTTGTTTTTTTACTTCTGTATCTAGTAGGCGTAAGGAAACTAAATTATCTTCAACGTCTTGAAAGGCTACCAAAGTAGTTTTTCGGTACGAAGCAACGCTTTGATCATATTTAGCAATAGCTTCCTCTTTTTCAGACCTTAGCAACCCCCCATCAAAGAAATTTGCAGCTAGCTGAGGTCCCAAAGACCATATATATACGGGAGCTGATAACAATTGCCCTAAACTTGTGGCTGCTATTCCTTTTGAAGCACCAAGGGAAAAAGTTGGGAAAAATGCTGCAGTTACTACACCTATTTGTTCATTTTCTGCAGCCATTTGTCTTTCGGCTTGTGCAATATCAGGGCGACGTTCAAGTAAATCTGATGGAAGATAAATAGGAATTGAAGGCGGAATTAAATCAACTTGTTGAGGCGTAATTGAAAATTCACAAACAGGCATACCAATCAATACAGCTATTGCATGTTCATATTGTGCTCTTAACACTCCGTTATCTATAGCAATAACTTCTGCTGCTTCAAGTTGGCTTTTTACAGTAACAATATTTAGTACAGACGATACCCCAACGTTATAACGATCTTCAGTAATTTTTAATAATTTTCCGTAGGACTCAACATTATTATCTAGTATTTTTTGAAGATTATCTAATGCACACAACTGAAAATAGTATTGTGCCATTGATGCCTGCATAGAAAGTTTTACCAAAGCTAATTGCGCGCACGAAGCCTCTGCATTTGCTTCATTTGCAGCAACTGTATGACTTACAGCTCCCCATAAATCAGGATCCCAGGAAACACTTGCCGATGCTGTGGCGTTTGTAACAGCACTACTCTTTTGATTAGACGGAGTAGTTACTGAACTTTGTTTTGATAAAGAAACTGAACCATTAATTTGGGGGGCATAGGCGGAACTTGCTTGCCCAATTAAAGCAATGGCTTGTCTATATTGGGCTTTTGCGACCGCAATGTCTTGGTTGAAAATATTTAGTTTTTCCATAAGACTGTTAAGTCTTTCATCACCAAACACTTTCCACCACTCGCCGCGATCAATTTCATCACACGGTTCAGCTATTTTCCATTGATCAGAAATTTCTTTATAACTAGCGGGCATATTAACTTTAGGGGGTACGTAATCAGGCCCTACATTACAGCCACTTAATAAAAAACCTAATAACCAAACACGAATAGGGTTACTAGGACATTTTTTATGAATGTAGGAAAATAACTTCATCAAACCCTAATCAGCTAACTTTTTTAACGGAAAATATTTGTGCTATTATCCCTTATGATTAGTTTATGTTTTTTTGATTAATAAAAGTTTAATGAATCTAATCAAACTTATTGGTAAATCCTGATAATTGTAGATATTTAAGCTGACGCGCTAAACGCTCAAACATTAGATATATAACTGGAGTTGTATAAATGGTCATGATTTGGCTAACAATTAGCCCACCAATAATTGAAATGCCTAATGGTTTTCTAAATTCATATCCAACTCCATTGCTAAGAGCTAATGGCAGGGCACTTAATAATGCTGTCATGGTGGTCATCATGATGGGGCGAAACCGTGATATACATGCTTCGTATACAGCTATTGTTGGGGATTTATTTTGGGTTCTTTGAATGTTTAACGCAAAATTAATAATCATAATGGCATTCTTCTTTACAATGCCAATCAATAGTAAAATACCAATCAAGGCAATAACATTTAATTCTCCACCCGTTAAAATCAAAGCTAAAAATGCCCCAACCCCTGCTGATGGTAGAGTAGATAAAATTGTTAATGGGTGAATTGTGCTTTCATACAGCATTCCAAGTACAATATAAACGGTGAGGATTGCTGCTAAAATCAAATAGGGTTCTTCTGCTAAAGAACGTTGAAATTCTTGAGCTGTACCTTGGAAAGATCCCTTAATATGTTCTATGGGAAGACCTATATTGCTAATTACGGCCTTCATTTTATCAATAGCATATCCTAAGGAAAAACCAGGCAGCAAATTAAATGAAATGGTTGCTGCAGGGAGTTGCTCTTGATGGTTTACAACTAGAAGAGTTGATCTCTGGTAAAAGCTAGAAAAAGTAGATAAAGGAATTTGTTGACCATTGTTAGAGTTTACATAAAATAAATTGAGAATTTCTGGTCTTTCCCACATTTTGGGTGGCACTCCCATGACAACATGGTACTGGTTCATTGGTGTATATGTGGTTGATACTTGGCGTTGGCCAAAAGCATTATACAAAACATTGTCAATAGCTGTTACGGATATTCCTAAGCGCGCTGCGGTATCCCTATCAATATTCGTAAAAACTTCCCTTCCATTGTTTAGTTGATCACTATTAGCGTCAACAACTCCTGGTACTTTTGCAAACTCTTTTAAAAGCAGTGGTGTCCATGTGTTAAGGGTTTCAAGGTCATAGGCTGATAAGGTATATTGAAAATCTCCATTAGTACGGCGACCTCCAACCACAACATCTTGTGCTGCACGCAGGTACAAAGTAGCCCCTGGAATCACAGCAAATTTTTTACGCAACCTTCCAATAATTTCATCCGCAGATTGGTGCTTACGTTCTTCTAAAGCTTTTAGACTAATAAAAACTCTTCCAGAATTACTTGTTGATGAAGATGTACCACCAATAAAACCGGTGACATCTTCTACTCCCGGATCATCTTTAATAATATCCATAAATGAAGAGAGTTTCTCTTTTAGCATAGGAAAGGAAATATCTTGCTGTGCTTGAATGGTCCCTGAAATTCGACCGGTATCTTGCTGGGGGAAAAACCCTTTAGGTATAGCCAAAAACAAAAATACGTTGAGCATTATAGTACATACAGTAGCTACAAGCATTAAAAGTGGATGGCGCAATACCCAAGCAAGATTTTTTTTATACTTTCTTTTTAAAGCCAACATTAGGTTAAAAGAATTTTTTTCGTGATTATGTTTTTTTCCTGAAAGTAAATATGCTGATATCATAGGAGTTATTGTTAATGACACAAACATTGAAACCAATATTGAAATCGATAATGAAATCGCAAACTCTCTAAAAAGTCTTCCGACAATTCCATTCATTAAAAGAAGGGGAATAAAGACAGCAATCAAAGACATGCTCATTGAAACAACCGTAAAAGCAACCTCTGTCGTTCCGTCAATTGCTGCTTGCATAGCACTTTTTCCTGACTCAATATGCCTGGAAATGTTTTCAACCACTACCACCGCATCATCAACAACAAACCCAGTTGCAATGGTTAATGCCATAAGTGACAAATTATCCAGGCTATAGCCTAAAAGGTACATAATTCCAAAGGTGCCCAATAGGGAAAGTGGTACCGCAATACTTGGTACTAACGCAGCCCGGAAATTTCCTAAAAATCTATAAATAACAAAAATTACAAGCAAAATCGCAAGCACGAGTGTAATTTTCACCTCATGCAAGGAAGCACGAATTGTGGTTGTGCGATCCATAGCAATGTTCATATCAATACAAGCGGGTATAGTTAGCTTTAGATAATCCAAAGAGTTTTTGATGGCATCAACTGCATCAATAATATTAGATCCAGGTCTTTTATAAACAACCAACAATACGGCAGGCTTACCATTTGAGAGCCCAGCGTTTCGTAAGTCTTCAGTTGAATCATAGACATCGGCTACATCTGGTAACCGAACAGCAGCACCATTTCGGTAAGTAACAATTAATGGTTTATAGTCATTAGCATTAAAAAGCTGGCTAGATGTTAAAATTTCAAAACAAGTATTTCCATTGCTTACCTGACCTTTGGGAGAAGTTACATTTGAGTTTTGTATCATAGTTCTAACATCCTGGGAACTAAGGCCATACTTATTAATGCTCATGAGATTTAAATCAATACGAACAGCAGGGAGAGAACTACCAGCTACCATAACTTGTCCCACACCATCAATCTGTGATATTTTTTGCTGCAAAATTGTTGAAGCAGCATCATACATTTCGCCAGTTGATGACAATGTTGATGTCAATGCAATGATCATAATGGGGGGATCAGCAGGGTTAACAATGCGATAAGTTGGAGAACTTGGTAAATCAGTAGGTAACTGACTTGCTGCAGCTATAATTGCCGCTTGCACATCTTTGGCAGCGCCATTAATATCTCGATCTAGATCAAACTGTATAGTAATACTTGTTACACCAAGATTACTTGCAGAAGTCATTTCTGTGACTCCTGAAATAAGCCCTAATTGACGTTCTAATGGAGTAGCCACAGAAGTTGCCATAATTTCAGGGCTTGCGCCCGGTAAAACCCCTTGAACATTTATGGTCGGAAATTCAATCTGCGGTAACGGAGAAACTGGCATTAACCCATAGGCAATAATACCAGAAAGAGCAATTGCCACAGCCAACAATGTGGTTCCTATGGGCCTTTTTATAAATACAAGTAAAAATTTCACGCTATATCTACAATCAAATCATTTTTATTAATAGACTTATTGAAAAAATTCTTTATATACAGGGACAGCCTATCAAACGCTAAATAAATAACCGGTGTTGTATAAAGGGTTAATAGCTGGCTTAGTATCAAGCCACCAATAAGAGTAATTCCAATAGGTTTGCGCAGTTCAGATCCAATTCCTGAACTAAATGCTAGCGGCACAGCACCCAAAAGAGCAGCCATTGTTGTCATCAATATTGGACGAAAGCGTAAAATACAAGCTTCATAAATGGCTTCTTCTGAACTTTTTCCAAGTGTGCGTTGTTGATCAAGGGCAAAATCAATAATCATAATGGCATTTTTTTTAACAATACCAATCAATAAAATAATACCAATAATGGCTATAATGCTTAGCTCGTTATCTGTTAGCAAAAGAGCAAGCAATGCCCCAATACCTGCAGATGGAAGTGTTGATAAAATTGTAATAGGGTGAATGTAGCTTTCATACAAAATACCTAAAACAATATAAACAACAACGATAGCTGCAACAATTAGCCACCCCTCATTGCTTAAGGAATTTTGAAAGATTTTTGCTGTGCCTTCAAACTGCGCTTGAATACTGGCCGGCATCCCAATATCCTGTTTTGTCTTATTTAATAATTGTTACGGCTTCTCCTAAAGACGTATTGGAATCTAAGTTAAATGAAATTGTAGAGACTGGAAATTGCCCTTGACGATTAATAACCAAAGGCCCTTTTTCTTCAATCACTTCAGTGAAAGAACTAAACGGAACAGAACCGCCTGTTGATGAGTTAAGATAGATATTACTAAAAGCATTTTGTCTGTGCTGAAGTTCTGGAAGAATTTCAAGTACGACATGGTATTGATTAACTTGAGTGTACAAAGTTAAAATTTGGCGTTGGCCAAATGCGTCATATAAAATATCATCAATTTGTTGTGGTGTAATTCCAAAACGTGAAGCCGAATCGCGGTTGATTTTAACCATTTTGCGAAGCCCATGGCTTTGCTGATCACTCGCTATATCTTTTAACTTTGCTTGACTGTTAAGGCTAGCCATTAAAAGCTCTGTCCATTTTTCTATTTCACTTTGATCGGGAGAGTTTAAGCTATATTGATATTCAGTACGACTAACGCGGTCATTTATTGTTAAGTCTTGCACTGGTTGCATGTAAAGGGTAATTCCTGAAACATGTTCTATTTTGTTTTGTATACTCTTAATAACTTTGCTGATATCATTTCGTTCTTCTGAGGGCTTAAGATTTATAAGAATTCGCCTACTATTGAGCGTAATATTGGTACCATCAATTCCAATAAAAGAAGAAACACCAGCAACAGCAGGTTCTTTTAATACAGCTTCTGTTAAAGCTTTTTGACGTTTAACCATTTCTTCAAAAGAAATTGACTGTGGGGCTTCAGAAATACCTTGAATGATACCTGTATCTTGAACAGGGAAAAAACCTTTAGGTATAAAATAAAAAAGCATACCAGTTAAGAAAAGTGTTATTACCGTTATATTCAACATAGCCGTTTGATGATTCAGAACAACCCGAAGAGACGTTTTATAAGCATCAATTATCCTATCAAGTATTCCGTCATGCTTATTTTCTAATTCATTATGCCCATATGTTAACAAACGAGAACACAGCATCGGCGTTAATGTTAAAGATATGAAAGCAGAGATCAAAATAGTAACCGACAACGTAACAGCAAATTCTCGGAACAGCCTTCCAATAAGATCCCCCATAAAAAACAAAGGTATCATTACAGCAATTAATGAAATTGTTAGGGAAATAATTGTAAAGGCAATTTGCTTAGAACCTTTTAAAGCAGCTTCTAAGGGCGATTCTCCATCCTCTATATAACGGGAAATATTTTCAACTACAACAATAGCATCATCTACGACAAATCCAGCTGCAATCGTAAGGGCCATAAGACTTAAGTTATTTAAGCTAAATCCAGCAAGGTACATAACCGCAAATGTTCCCACCAAAGATAAAGGAATAACTAGGCTTGGAATCAACGTTACAGCAATTTTTTTCAAAAATAGAAACACGACAAGTATAACTAACAAAACTGATAGACAAAGGTCAAATTGAGCATCTTTTATGGATGCCCGAATTGTTGTTGTACGATCTGTTAAAATAGTAACTTCAATTGATGAAGGAAGAGATGCGCTTAACCGAGGAATTAATTCTTTAATCTCATCAACAACCTTAATAACATTAGCGCCAGGTTGACGGTTAACGTTTAAAATAACCGCAGGCGTATCATTCATCCATGCTGCTTGTTTTACATCTTCTACGTCATCAATAATATTGGCAACATCGATAAGCCGAACTGGTGAGCTGTTTTTATATGCGATCACTAATGATTTAAAATCGTCACTTTTTAGTAACTGATCATTTGAGTTAATAGAGTAAGACAGTCTATCTCCGTCAAAACTACCCTTAGGTTGATTGGTGCTAGCATTAGAAACAGCGGTACGCACATCTTCAAGTGTGAGACCATAGGAAGATAAAGCATTAGGGTTACATTGTATTCGGATAGAAGGTCGTTGCCCGCCACTAATGCTAACTAATCCCACGCCATTTAGCTGAGATAACTTTTGTAAAAAACGTGTTTCAGCAAAATCTTCAACTTTTGATAAAGGAAGTATTTTTAACGTTAACGCAAGCGTTAAAATGGGCGGATCAGCTGGATTTATCTTGTTGTAAATAGGTGGATTGGGCAAACTTTTTGGTAAATAACTAGAAGCTGAATTTATTGCTGCCTGCACCTCTTGTTCAGCAATATCAAGGTTTGTTTCCAAACTAAATTTAAGATGAATTAAAGAAGCACCAGATGAACTAGTAGATGTCATTTGGGCAAGGCCTGTCATTTGACCAAATTGTTTTTCAAGAGGGGCTGTAACAAGTGAAGTCATTACTTCTGGGCTTGCTCCTGGATAAAAAGTAGAAACACGAATTGTTGGATATTCAATTTCAGGAAGCGCTGCAACAGGCAGCAAACGATACCCTAAAATACCAACCAATGAAAGTGCTACCATCAACAATGAAGTTGCAACGGGATGGTATATAAAAAACCTGGAAGGATTCATAAGAGCACTTTATTATTAGTGGTTACTGAATTCTGTTCAGGCCTATTATTAGAATGTTCAGTTTTTAATTTATGCTCTGAAATTTTCACATTGGCACCGTCGTATAATTTATCGGTCCCTTCAATTACAATATAATCATTAGGTTTTAGATCACCACTAATGGCGGTATCACTACCGTTAGTTGTTTTAATTTCGACTAAAACCACTTTTACAGTTTGATTTTGTTGCAATTTGTAGACAAACGACCCATTTGGGCTATGTTGAATTGCTGCTGTGGGAACAGTTATTGAATCGTTAAGGGTATTAACTAGTAAACGTACATTTACAAATTGGTTAGGAAAGAAACGATTATCTTCATTTTGAAAAAGTGCTTTAAGTTTGACTGTACCTGTTGTGGTGTCAATTTGATTATCTACTATTGATAAATTTCCAGTTTCCAACATTTGATTTTGTTCCCTACCATATGCATCAACTTTCAATTTTTCACCATTCTTCATTCTCTGAAGTACTGCTTGTAAATTGTCTTGGGGTATGGAGAAAACTACATAAATAGGATCGATGCTATTAACAATTACAAGACCGCTAGGGTCTGACACTTGAACATAATTACCAGGGTCAACCAATCGTAATCCTACCTTTCCAGAAATAGGTGATTTTATATGACAATAGGTACGGTTAAGTTTAGCCGAATCGACAAGTCCCTGATCAGATTTTACTGTTCCTTCGTACTGCTGAACTAAAGATTTTTGAGTATCAAGTGTCTGTGAGGAGATAGCACCTTGTTTAACTAATTTTTTGTAACGTTCATGATCAAGCATTGCATTTTTTAAAATAGCCTTGTCCCTCATTAACTGTCCTTCGTACTGCAGCAATTGCGCATCATAAAGACGCGTATCAATTTCTGCCAATAAATCTCCTTCTTTAACTGATTGCCCTTCTTCAAATAAAACCTTCAATAATTGGCCATTAATCTGAGTTTTAATAACAACACTTTTACTAGGATTTACAGAACCCAATGCTGTTAAATAAACAGGAATATTCTCTTTTCTTACAAGGCTTACCAAAACTAAAGGCGGTTGCTTGTTTTTTACCCCATCGTCTTTTTCGCTTGTATTACTATGAAAAAATAATTTGGAAAAAATCAATACAATTAAGGAAGCAGCAACGATAAGTGTGATAAGTTTATGTTTAGAAGAATAATTTTTTGCTAAAATAGCATACTTGTTAGTTAAACAAAAATTGCTTACATGTGCTGCAAGATTGCTTTTAGCATAAAAATTCTTTACTAAACAGATATACTTATTTTTTTCATAAAATCTTCGCAAAAAAGCTTGAATATCATTTAATAAGGTCATGAAAATTACGTTGTATTTTAGAATCCTCTTTTAGTATATGAGTATTTACAATTTAACAGCAATTCTCATTTTAATTAAATTAAGTGGGATAGGGCTAACACGCTTTGTGCATGGTATTACTAGTTTTCTTAAACAACATAAATCAAAGCTTATAAATATGCACAACACTTGATGTCTCTTTTTTAATTATTACTTTTACGTATACTTTCAGGATTTTTGTGGGAGAAGGATACAAATAAATGCAGTAATAATCATTGAGGCAGTATGCCAGCTAAAAGCAAAGGATGAACCTTGCAGTTCAGCCTAGCATGAGGCTGGATAACTTAAAGTACTTATTTTTCACCTACACGTATTTTCGGTAAATTTTTTATTTCTTCGCTTACAGTTAGGGTATTTTCGCTTGCTGCTTTATTTTCCTGTTGGATACGCACATAAAGTTCTTGGCGATAGACCGAAGAAGTACTGGGGTACTCAAAACCAAGCCTAACAATTCTTCCATTAATTTCTAAAACTGTACAGACAACATTATCATTAATTATTATCGACTCACCAATTTTTCGACTTAAACTCAGCATACCTACTCTTTCAATCTTAGTTTAATTAAATCTTAAACAAATTTTCTTACGATAACTATAGTAATAAATAAATTTTTTCTGATATATTGCTTAAAAAATAATTAGTAGTCTTGACCTTTATAAGCTTCCCTCGCATATTCTATGAATAAAATATGTATTTAATGGATAAACCCCATGACTAAATTAAAAGATTATAAAACAGAACAAAATTTAAAAGAAGTATTTGATAAAATAGCTGAATGGTTTGAAACTTTAGCTAAGACTGAAAATTCTCACGCTTGACGTTTTCAAAAAGCCTTAGATACGATGAGCTAACTATGACAAAAATCCAGCCAGTTCGTGGCACACGCGATTTTATTGGTGATTTTGCGAGATGCATTGAGTTTATTCAAAGCACTGCATTTTCAACATCAAGATTGTTTGGTTTTGAGCGTATTGATACACCAATTTTTGAATCAACCGGGGTTTTCAAGCGAGCTGTAGGTGAAACCAGCGATATCGTTGGTAAAGAAATGTATACATTTTTAGACCGTGGTGGTGAAGAAATTACATTGCGTCCTGAGGGTACGGCACCAGTGGTGCGTGCACTTATTTCAAATGGCCTGACTCAACAATTACCATTAAAATATTGCTATTATGGCCCAATGTTTCGTTATGAAAGGCCACAGCTAGGGCGTTATCGCCAGCTGCATCAATTCGGTGTGGAATTTTTTGGGGTGGATAATCCAATTGCTGACGTAGAAGTGTTATCCCTAGCCACACAAATTCTTGAATGTTTGGAAATAAATGTTACTTTGCACCTAAATACAATTGGTGATGTTGAAAGTAGAAATTCTTACAGAAATGCTTTGGTTGAATATTTTTCAAAATATCGCAGTGATTTATCAAGTGATAGTCAGATACGCCTTGATAAAAACCCTATGCGAATTTTAGATTCAAAAGATGAGAATGACCAAAAAATTGCTATTAATGCACCGAAAATTTCATCGCACTTAACAACCCTTGCACAAGCATTTTTTGAAAAAGTTTGTAGTGGGCTTGAGTCTTTAAATATTGCCTATAATCTCGACACTACTTTAGTGCGTGGCCTAGATTACTATACCCATACAGCTTTTGAATTTAAAACTACTGAACTTGGTGCACAAAATGCCATTTGTGGTGGAGGGAGATATGATGGCCTGGTCCAGCATATGGGAGGACCTGCTATACCTGCTGTTGGCTGGGGAATGGGAGTTGATCGCATAGCTTTGTTATTAGAGAATAGGAATTTTAAAAAACCTGCTCCAGTTGCTATTGTCGTAATTGGTGATTTTTTTGAACAAGCCCTTAGTCTTGCTAGCACTTTACGAGAACAAAAAATTATTTGTGAAATTATCTATAAAGCTAATCCAGGAAAGGCCTTTAAAGAGGCTGATAAACTAGGAGCCACTATAGTAATGATTATTGGTGAAGACGAAGTGGCAGCTAAAACAGTGAAGTTAAAAAATCTTAGCTTACCAACAGATCACCCATATAAAGAGCGCACTATAAATATTTCTGATGTATTGGTAGAATTGCATGGAAATTGATAAATTTGGGGTCATGTGTGATGGCCAAGATGAAAATTCGGCACTAGTACACCCTCGTATTTACTTGTACATTCAAGAAAATAACAAAATATCATGTCCTTATTGTAGCAAGGAATTTGTTTATGAACCCAGCGGTAATTGAATTTTTTAATGTTTTACCAAATAGGACTATCATCGAGGTATCTGGTGTAGACCGTGCAACATTTTTGCAGGGTCTTATAACTAATGATATTAAAACTGTTGAAAAAGAGTTAATAATTTATACTTTAATGCTGTCACCTCAGGGTAAATTTCAATATGATTTTTTCATTATAAATATTGGTTCTTCTTTATTAATAGATATTGATTCCAAACGTGCTGATACTTTGATTCAGCGCCTACAATTGTTTAAGTTGCACGCACTTATTACCATTACTAAAAATACAGATATTCATATTGGGGTGAGTTCAAGAATTGTACATACTAATTATTGTTTTGAGGATCCTCGCCTGAAAAATTTAGGATATCGCTGGTATGGAAAAATTTTATCGCAAGCTCAAACTTTGGTTGAGGTTTACGAAAATTTGCGACTAACCCTGGGGGTTCCAGATGGTGCTAGAGATTTAGTTGTTGATAAGTCAATTCCATTAGAATGGGGTATGGATGAGCTGAAAGCTATTTCATGGGGTAAAGGTTGTTACATGGGTCAAGAGTTGACGGCACGTTCACGTTATGTTGGTCAAGTGAGAAAGCGTGCTTTTGTAATTGAGTCACAAGATTTAATGGATTTAGAAATTGGTACTAAATTGCAGGTTGGCGATCGTGAAGTTGGTGAATTAAGAACACACAACGGCACATTTGGTATTGCTTTATTACGCTTGGAAGCGGCGCTGCTACCAAACGTAGTAACCATTGAAAATAAACCTGTAAAAATACACCAACCAAGCTGGATGAAACTGCCCGAATAATTTTTTCGTACATTATCTTTGCGACTATTGTACTCTTGCTTTTCACATGTTTTATGGTTTAAAAATAACTCACATCTAATTCTACATTATCAACCGGATATTCATGGTAACTTCATATAACTCTAATAAAATATTAAGTTTGAGCGCGATTAATCAGTTGAAAAAAAATTACGAAAGCTTTGGCCAACAAGATCAAGCCGCATTACAGTTTTTAGCGGTAATGCCATATACCACCAATTATGACAAAGAACATGCTTTAACTAAATTTATACAAAGTGAAGTTACGCTTTATGATCTTAAAAACGGCTACATACACGTTAAAAACTTATTAAAAAAGTTAAAAAATTTACTATATGTAGATAAATCAAACAACATAATACCTGAGCTTTTAAATTTTTTATCAATTGAAGCATTTAAAAGTGAATATTTAGCAAAATATCTGGCTACACAAAATAGGATTGTTGAGTACGTTAAGGTTGAAAGGTTACGTTACAAAATACGTAACGCTATTTATGCTAATAATTTTGAGGAATTTTTAGAAGCAAAGCTTAGCGTGCCAGATTCTGATTTTTTCTACCATTTACTTCCTGACTTTTTTGACATGCCGCTAGATGCAACCTGGTTTAAAGGTTTAAGCGTAAATCTTCAAGCTGCATTGTTGCATGAAATAATTCTTGCTAAAACTATTTTTTCAGCAAAAAATGGTTGCTTTGAAGAAATTATCCCGTACTTTACAAATATAAGGTTTGAAGGCGGCAATGAAGCAATTGACAGAGCTTTGGCTTTGCATGATATCTTCCAGCTGGATTGTTCTAAAAGCAAACAAAACTCACTAATTAGCATACAAGACAGACTCAATTATGCTTCAAAATGTTTAGTAACAAAATCAACATTCAAAATGTCTGATGAAATTTTCAATGAAGCAGTTCTTTATTTTAAAAAAGCCACAAAAAAGCGTAATTTTTTATTTGATTTACCATATGCAATATTTATGATGTTAAGTCTTATGGCAACAGATCACCGTAAGAATATTGCATTAATTACGTCAGCTATTAAGAACGAGCAAAAGGCCACCAGAGCAACTAATATTTTTAGATATTTTGAAAATATTCTTTGGTATATGCAGGGTTTTAAATCACGAACACCAAATTTGATTGAGACTAATCTTGAAAGGTTTTATCCGTTTTATTCAACTTTTATAGTTCTATTTATGTTTTGGTATGAGCCAAAAAACATTAAAATAGATTTTTTAGTGGAATTACTTGAAAAAGTAGAAGTAACCCCTTTATTGAAAAAAATAGTTTCTGAAATTTTATGGAAGCTTACTGATAAAGAAGTTTATAAGAATTATTTAAATGATCAAAAATTTGTTGATGTCATTGAATTTACTAGTTTGATTTCTTTTGAAGATTCCTGGCAGGCAACTATTGATTCTTTAGAAGGATATTTTCAAAATAATAATGCAACAATCGAAAATAAGACAAAGCGTTTAGTTTGGAATTTTGACGTTAAAAACAAAGAAATTATTCCATTAGAACAGTCCTTAGGTACAAAAGGTACTTGGAGTAAAGGAAGGGCGATAGCATTAAAACGATTAACAGAAGAAACTTTTGATTTTATAACTAGTGCTGATCAAAAAATAATTTCCACTATTGCTGCTGAGCGTGGTTGGTATGGACCTGCCTATTTTTTTAATAGTGTAGAGTCTGTCTTAGCTTTAGCAAGCCACCCACATGTTTATGAAAAAACCTCAGGGACTCAATTGGAATTTTATGTTTATGAGCCCGAGCTTAATGTTCGCCAGGACGGGGATCATTTTTTTATAAGTTTATCGCACAGCAGTTCTGATGAAGATGTGATTTTAGAAAAAGTTAGTGAATCACGTTATAACCTGGTTCATTTTAAAAAAACATACCTTCCATTACTTGAAATTATTGGTAAAGGTATCAAGGTTCCTGAAAACGGAAAAGATCGCATTATTTCTGTAATTAAAAAAATTGGTGGACAAATTCCAGTACATTCAGATATCGAAACCCATGATATTAAATTAGTCACAAGTGACAATAGAGTAATAGCTCAACTTACTCCTTTAAATTTTGGTTTAAAAGTGCAGTTTTTGGTAAGGCCATTTTCAAATTATGGTCCATACTTTAATGTAGGGCGCGGTAGAGAATTAGTGCAAATTTTTGAAAACAATAAACCTTTAAAAACTGTGCGATTGATTTCTAAGGAATTAGAAATTGGTAATGCAATTGTCAGTAATTCAGTTTGCCTACAAAATGCTAATGATGGCTCATATGAATGGGAATTAGATAATCCAAATGATTGCCTAGAAGTTCTTAATGACTTAAAACAATTTCCAGAAGATCAGGTTATTATTGAATGGCCCCACGGTGAAAAATTTAAAATTTCTCAAACTGTTGATTTTAATAATTTTTCATTAAGCATTAGACAACAACGTGATTGGTTTAGCTTGGATGGCAGTATAAGTTTTGATAATGATACAGTAATGGACTTAAAAACTTTTATGGAGCTTTTAGGGAAATCTGAAGGAAATTTTATCAAGCTTGATGAGCAAAAGTACTTAAAATTAACAAGCTCCTTAAAAAAACAATTACATGAATTATCAATACTTGCTGATACTAAAAATGGTGACTATCGCTTTAGCGCCCTGAGTGCCGCTAGCCTAAAACATTTTGCTGACCAAGTTAGCGAAGTGAAAAGTGATGACAGCTGGAAAGAGTTAATTAAACTTTTTAATGAGGCTGAAAAATTTATACCTAATTTACCATCAACTTTTGGTGCTGATTTACGAGAATATCAAGAAGAAGGTTTTAACTGGTTGTCACGCCTTGCATTTATGAATATGGGGGCTTGCTTGGCTGATGACATGGGGCTCGGTAAAACAATTCAAACCTTAGCTGTTTTGTTAAATAAAGCAACGAATGGTCCTTGCATTGTGGTTGCACCAACCTCTGTTTGCTACAATTGGCACTGTGAAATTCTTAAATTTGCACCAACACTTACAACTTATAGTTTGGAATCAATTAATCGTGCTGAGGTGTTGAATAATTTAGGCAAAATGGATGTGCTAATTTGTAGCTATACTTT
>CANMNU010000019.1 GCA_947499175.1 Alphaproteobacteria bacterium | reverse complement strand
TTCCGGCTGGTTCATTGCTAAATCAGCAAGAACTTTACGGTCAATTTCAATGTTGCTTTTGTGCAATGCGTTCATAAATACAGAATAAGTTAATCCTAACTCACGAACTGCAGCATTAATACGCTGAATCCAAAGTGCGCGGAAGTTACGTTTTTTAACGCGACGATCGCGATAAGCATATTGTAATGCCTTTTCAACCCTTTGAATTGCTGAGCGAAAGCAAGTGCTTGAACGGCCTCTATAGCCTTTAGCCATTTTTAGAATTTTTTTATGACGTGCGTGGGTGGTGACCCCTCTTTTTACTCGTGCCATGATTACTCCCTATACATGTAAATAAAATGTGCGAATGCGTTTAATTTCAGGTGTTGCGCATATTTTCATGCCACGTGCATTACGCAAGAACTTATTAGAACGTTTACGCATTCCATGGCGTTTACCTGCAGGAGTCATCTTCACTTTACCGGTTCCGGTAAGGCGAAAGCGTTTCTTAACGCTGCTTTTTGTTTTTAACTTGGGCATTTTATCTCTCTTTATAAAAAAATTAAATTCGCAGTCACAAGGCATGCCCGGACAAAATAGTTAGTCCTTGCCACGCTGCTTTGCTATTTGTAGAGTATTTTTACAAAAAAATCAATTGATATTGAGATACTTTACGAAATTTCGCCACACAGTCTAAGAAAAATTAACAGTAATTAAAGATTGATTAAAAAACCCTCTTTTGTTTCGGGCCCAGATGCCGTAACAATATATAGTGTCTAGATGTTTATTAGCGGGAGCCTTCATTGTTCACTTGGGTCTTAGAAAATTTATTACCTTTCATTATTTTATTATCAGTAATTGTTTTTGTGCACGAATGGGGCCATTTTTGGTTTGCAAGAAGGAACAATGTTAAAGTAGAGGACTTTGCTATTGGTTTTGGTCCTGAATTATTTGGTTTTACTGATAAACATGGTACACGTTGGGCGTTTCGCTTAATTCCTTTGGGTGGTTACGTGAAAATGTTGGGTGATGCCGATGCTACAAGTGCCACAGCTGATGCTAGCATTATCAACAAATTAAGCGATGCGGAAAAAAGCCAAACCTTACATGCAAAAACTCCATGGCAACGCATCCAAATTGCAGCTGGAGGACCTTTAGCAAACTTTGTATTTGCAATTGTGGGAATGATTGCGTTGTTTGCAATTTATGGCAAGCCATTGATTCCACCAGTTGTTGGTTTTGTTGATCCATTAGGCATTGGTGCTAAGCACGGGTTAAAGGAAAATGATAGAATTATTAGTATTAACAATGAGGCTATTCATAAATTTGAGGAAATATTACCGTTTGTTCGTGGTGGCAAGTACAATGAACTTATGGTGAAAGTAGAACGTGACAAGCAACAAATTGATTTAAAAATTCCGCTTACTGCTAACGTTTTGGGAATTAAACCAATTCAATCTACAGAATATGAAAAAATGCCAATTCATGCGGCTGCGCAAGAATCTTTTTTAACTTTTTGGTCTATGTGTAAATCAATAGTTATTGGTATATCTGAATTAGTTACTGGCAAACGTAAAGGTAATGAGCTTGGTGGTATACTTGCAATTGGTGACATGGCATCTCAAAGCGCTAAAATTGGTTTGGCGAGTATGGTATGGTTTATGATTTTAATGTCGATAAATTTGGGAGTGCTAAATTTATTTCCAATTCCTGTGCTAGATGGTGGGCAAATATTAATGACAGCAATTGAATGGGTGATTCGTCGCCCAATTCCTGAAAAAGTTCAAAAAGTTATTTTTGGATCAGGCTTTGCTATGGTTGCGTGCTTAATGCTGTATTCAACCTGGAATGACTTAATGCGTTATCAAGTGTTTCAAACAATTCATGGATGGTTACCCTTATGATAAAATTTTTATGTACTATTTTGTTATCTTTAAGTCTCGCTTATGGTGAGGGACAAAAAATTTCTCAAATAAATGTTAGCGGAAACAACCGCATTGAAAATCAAACTATTCTTTCTTACCTTCCTGTAAAAGTTGGTGATACGGTTGATGTTGATAAACTTGACCAGTGTTTAAAAACATTGTTTGATACGGGTTATTTTCATGATGTCAAAGTACACCGTGAAGGTTCAGCTGTAGTTATTCAAGTTGAAGAAAATCCAATTATTAATAAAATTGCCTATGAGGGCAATGACAAAATTAAAGATGCAGATTTTAAAAAAGAAATTCAGCTGCGCCCTCGGGAAGTTTTGTCATATGCAAAAATTCAGGCGGCACAGCAGCGCATTTTAGAAATTTATCGTCGTCTTGGGCGATTCAGTGCTAAGGTTGATCCAAAAATTATTCGTTTGTCTGAAAACCGTATTGACTTGGTTTTTGAAATTGAAGAAGGACCAACTACTTTTATTCGCAAGGTAAATTTTCTTGGGAACAAGAGCTTTCAAGGTTCACGTTTAGAAAAAGTTTTGCAAAGCAAGATATGGCGTTGGTATCGTTTCTTTGTGAATGATGATTTGTATGATCCTGATCGTTTTCTTAACGATCAGCAAGAAATTAAAAGATTTTACAATGATCACGGCTTTCCTGATATGAGGATAGTTTCAGCAATTGCAGAGCTTAGCCCTGATAAAACTGCTTACTTTTTAACCTTTACCATTGATGAGGGAAGAAAATATCAATTTGGTGATGTGAAAATTGTTTCAGCAATTAAATCTATTGATATTGAAAAGCTTAAAGCATGCATACTGATTGAAAAAAGTGAAAACTACAGCGGTGCGGTAATTGATAAATCAATTAAAGCGCTTACTGAAACTCTTGGTACCATGGGATATGCATTTATTAATATTGAGCCAGAGGTTAGTAAAAATAGTGAAACAGGAACTGCTGACGTTGTGTTTAATATCAAGGAAGGTCCCAGGGTTTATATTGAAACTATTGATATAAAGGGTAATGACCGTACTCGTGATCACGTGATTCGTCGTGAAATTAGAATTCATGAAGGAGATGCTTACAACAGTAAAAAAATTAAAGATGCAGAGAGAGCTTTAAAAGATTTGGGATATTTTAAAGAAGTCCATGTTCAACCAGAAGAAGGTTCAGCAATTGATAAAGCAAAATTGAATGTTGATCTTGAAGAACAGAAGACTGGAGAATTAAATTTTGGTGTAGGCTATTCAACTTTGGATGGTGTGTTTACTTCATTTACGGCTAAAGAGCGTAACTTCCGTGGTAGCGGTCAAACTGTACGTGGTGGCGCGATGGTTTCTAAAAAAAGCATTGGCTGTGATGTAGGAATTGATGATCCAGCATTTTTAGATCGTGATTTATTAGGATCTGTAACTGTTTCAGCTAAGCAAGATAAGTACTCAAGGTCTCACAAAAACAACGTATTAGGCTCTGAGTTTGGATTAGCTTATAGCTTGAGTGATATGTGGTGGCAAAATATTGGTTACAGTATTAGGGCAGAGCGTATTACCGGGATTAATAATGATGCATCTGCAATTATGAAGGCTCAAAGTAAAAGTGCCACATTATCAGAAATAAGCCAAACAACCCACTTTGGTAAGCTAGATAGTCGAGCGAATCCAACAAAAGGTTATGATTTAAGCTATCAAACTGGTTTTGCTGGTGTTGGTGGTACAGTTAAATATTTGCAACATGTTTGGGGAATAAAAGGCTACTACCCAATATTTAGCGAAGATTTCGTCCTAAAGGGATTAGCCGAAACTGGTGTTATGCAAAAAATCGGAAAAAAGATTCGTATCGTTGATAGCTTTTCAATGGGTTACACTAACTTACGTGGTTTTGATTTCCAAGGTATTGGTCCTCGTGATCAAGTTACGAAAGATCCATTAAATGGTACTAGAATGTGGCGTGCTAGTGTGGAGCTTAAGTTTCCATCAGGATTACCAGATGATTGGAAAATTAGTGCTAATATCTTTAATGATTGGGGATGTCTCTGGGAGCCAGGCCAAAAAGATAGTAATTCTCAAGTTGATACAAAAGTACGTGCCGCGGCGGGTGTTGGTGTATTGTGGGCATCACCATTTGGACCTATTGGTCTAACCTACGCAATACCTTATATGTATCAAAAATATGACGAAAAGCGCTCTGTTCAGTTGCAATTTAGCAATATGTTCTAAGTCAATGTTTAAACGTTTTTTTCCATACGTTTTTCATATTATATTAGCAGCTGTAGGTATTACGGCTGCTTATTTTTTACTAAAACCTCATTACAAAACTACAGGGCTTACAATTGGGCTAATTAGTATGGAACGCGTGCGTGAACAAGCCCAACCATTTCAGCAGTTAACAAAACTGGTAAATGAAGCCAATACCAAGGCACAAGAAAGAATTCAAACACTTGAAAAAGAACTGCGTAAAGAATACGGAGAATTTCAAGTTATGCAGCAAAAGAAAAATGTTAAATCAGAAAATTTGGCCAAACGCAAAGAAGCATTAGACAAAAAAGTAGCTGAGATTGATCAAGAATTTCAGCATGAGCGTGATGCTTTGAATCAGAAGTTTGGGAAAATCCATATGGAAATTGAAGCAAAGCTTGCTGAAATTATTCACCAATATCACAAAGAACATCAAATAGATTTATTTCTTAATACATCGACTGACAAACAGCTGGTAGCACTGGTAGCTGATGATCAGCTAAACCATACTGACGCCATTATTGCTCAGCTAAATGAAAGCATCCCTGATATTCAAAAAATAGGTAAATAATTATGTTTTTTAAAAAATCTCCGGCAATTAATGTGGATGAATTAGCAAAATTAATAGGAGCTAGCTGTAGCGTTTCTGACATATTGGTTGATGACGTTGGCCCACTAGATAACTTGCCTAAACATTCAATTGCTTGCTACCACAATCCTAAGTACAAAGGTTCACTAACTAGTGCTAAGCAGGGTTTTTGTATTCTTAAAGAAGAAGATAGGAAATTATTACCTGAAGGTGTTGTTGGATTATTTTCATCTACGCCATACCGAGCTTTTGGCCAAGCAGCTTTGTATTTTTACCCATTACCAAAGTTAACGGGTGAGATTTCAAATTTAGCAAGTATTCACCCCACAGCTATAATAGGTAAAAATTGCCAAATTGAGCCATTTGCAGTAATAGCAGCGCACGCTAAGATTGGCGAAAATACAATAATTCGCAGCCATTGTACAGTTGGTGAATATACCGAAATTGGCAAAAATAGTTTATTAGAATATGGCGTAACAATTACCAATTGTATTGCTGGTGATAGGCTTTATGTAAAGCCAGGGGCACGAATTGGTCAGCCAGGTTTTGGTTTTCATATGGATGAACGCGGACATTTTGACATACCACAGATTGGTTGTGTGCGTATTGGCCATGATGTACAGATTGGAGCAAATGCAACAATTGACCGCGGTAGTCAGCATGACACAATTATTGGTAATTTCTGCCGAGTTGATAATTTAGTACAAATTGCCCACAATGTAGAGCTGGGTGACGGATGTGTAATTGTTGCACAGGTTGGCATTGCTGGCAGCACTAAGCTAGGTAAATTTGTAATTGCTGCAGGGCAGGTTGGTATTGCTGGTCACTTAAACATTGGTGACGGCGTTAAAATTGCAGCTCAAAGTGGTTTAATGCGTGATGTTAGTGCAGGTGAAACAATTGCCGGCTCACCTGCAATTCCTGTACGCGAATGGCACAGGCAGACAATTGCTATTGGGAAACTAACAAAGAAATAACAAATTTTCTAAGCTGGCCAACTAGCTGTTGGTGGTAGTGACATTAAAATTGCTTCAGCATTGCCACCTGTTTTTAAACCAAATTGAGTACCACGGTCGTAAATTAAATTAAACTCTACATAGCGACCCCGTTTCTTCATTTGTGTATCTATTTCTGGCTGGCTCCATATTTTTTCCATATTGCGGCGCACAATTTCAGGATATGTTTTTAAAAATGTTTCGCCAACTGCTTGGTTAAAGGCATGGTCATTTTCAAAATTATCAGTATTATGATAGTCGTAGAAAATGCCGCCAATACCTCGAGCTTCGTTACGATGTGTAATATAGAAATACTCATCGCACCATTTTTTAAACTTTGGATAATAATCAGGGTTAAATCTATTACAGCATGATTGTAGTTCTTGGTGAAAAAATTCGGCATCTGCATCATTGGTAACACACGGGGTAAGATCAATACCACCACCAAACCATGATTTTGTAGTGATAATATGCCGAGTATTCATGTGCACAATTGGTACATATGGGTTGCGGGGATGAATCACCAAAGACAAACCACAAGCCCAAAAACTAGGGTCTTGTGATGCTCCTGGGATTTGCGCTGCAAATTCTTTGGCAAATTCTCCCAAAACACAGGAAACGTTTACCCCAGCTTTTTCAAAAACTCGTCCATTTTCTAGAATTCGCATTTGACCGCCACCATTTTGCTGAAAATCCCAGTGGCGTTTTTCAAATTTACCAGATTGCCAATTTTGATAAATATCTAAAATTTGTGATTCTTCTTCAATTACTTCTAAGGCATGGCAAATACGATTTTGCAAATCTGAAAACCAACTATGTAATTGCTGAGCATAAGTGGGTGGAATGAGCATGGCAAGTTTGTCGTAAAGCTTCTGTGAGCACCATAGCACCAGCAATTGCCATATTCAATGATCTGCGATTAGCAAGCATGGGTATTTTTACCCGATTGGGAATAGCTTCAAATACAGAATCTGGAACACCAGAACTTTCACAACCTAACATTAAAGTATCGTTTGGCATAAATTTAAAATCCCACAGGGTAACTTCAGCCTTAGTATCAATTAGCACAATACGCTGTGGACGTTGTTGGTAGATTAGCCAACCTTGAATACGCTCTACATTGGCCATTTCAAAATAATCTAGCCCTGCCCGTTTAAGGTGCTTATCGCTCCATAAAAAACCTGTTGGTTCAATTACATCAATAGGAACCCCTAGGCACGCCCCTAATCGTATTAGCGTGCCAACATTTTGTGGTATTTCTGGTTGATATAACGCTAGTCGCATTTTTTATTTATTTGATTCCCAAAAATGCCTTGGCACGTTCCAAAATACTTGGAGATGATTGCGTTGAGGTTTCAGCCTTCTCAGGCTTCCAACCATAGGCTATTAAGTTTGAGCCAACCTTAGTGTTAATTTCAGGAAAGGCTAACTTATTAACCCAATAAGCAAAGCGGTTTTTGTTATCATAAAACATAGGTATTTGGTAATACATGTTGATGATGTAACGATCAAGCGTGTGCACACGATCAGCTAATTCTTCTTGGGTTTTAGTTTCCCCAACCATTAACGCTAGTTGTTCAGCGATTGGGTCTTTTAATCCCATATAATTAGTACCACCGGTAATATCTGCAGATTTTTGAGAAAAGAAAAATATTTGTTCATTTCCAGGTGACATGCCATTGGCCCAGGTGTGAATAATCATATCAAAATCACGATCAAGAACACGATTTTCATATTGTGAAATGTCCATCATACGCATTACAAGGTCAACGCCAAGTTTTCGTAAGCTTTCTTTAAGTGATAAGATGATCTTTTCTAATTTTGCGTCCTTATACATCAACTCAATTTTTAAAGTTTCTCCTGCGCTATTGCGGCGCATGCCTTTTACAATTGGCCAACCAGCAGCGTCTAATAATTGACCAGCTTTTTCTAAAATTTCCCGTTGATCACCATCACCTTTAGAGCGAAGTGGTACAAAGCCTGTTTTTACCATGGTTTCATAAATTTCTTCTGGAATATCTTTCTTGTACTGCTCAAGTGCTTTAATTTCAACTTCTGAAGCAGGACCTTTGTGAGCAAGATAGGTGTTAGCAAACAGGCTATCTGCAGGTTGCATAGAATTTGAAAAAACCATTTTATTAAGGGTGTCAAAATCGAAAGCTAAAGCCAAAGCTTTGCGTACACGCCAATCTGCAAAGATTGGTCGCTTCATATTATACAGAAGTGTCCGTACTGCAACTGCGCGCTCATGTTGCATATCAATACGCTTTACTCGGCCATCTTTCATTGCAGGAAAATCGTATCCACCATCCCAATTACTAGGATTTGTTTCAAAGTAGGCATCAAACTCACCAGCTGTAAAGGCTTGGAACTGGGTCTGGGTTGTTGAATAATAATCTACACGAATTCGCTCAAAATTATTCATACCCTTGCATATACCTAGATTTTCTCCCCAATAATTAGGGATTTTAACGTAAGTTATGCTGCGCCCTTGGTCAATTTTTTCAATTTTGTAAGCTCCGGATCCTGGAAAAATATCAAAGCTAAATGAGGATAATTCTTTTCCTTCTAAAATGTGCTTTGGCAGCGGTCGCATACCAGAAACATTCATTGGCAACTCAGCATTGTAAGTGCCATCGTTATCTTTTTTCAAAGTAAGCTTTACGGTTAAATCATCAATGATTTCAATTTTTTCAATTTTTTTATAGTAGTGTTTAAAAGCTGGTGCACCTTGTTCAGCAAGGTATTCATAAGTAAATTTTACATCTTTGGCAGTAATTGGCATGCCATCATGAAATTTTGCTTTTGCGTTAAGGTAAAAGGTCACTTGACTATTATCTGCTGAAATTTCAACTGCTTCAGCAACCAATCCATATAGGGTGAATGGCTCTTCTAGGTTGCGCCACATTAATGGATTAAAGCACAACTCAAGGACTCCAGAAGCTTTGGTACCTTTAATTGCGTGTGGGTTTACTGTGTCAAAAGTGCCAATGTCGCTTAACCGCAAAGTTCCCCCCTTAGGAGCATTAACATTTACGTAGGAAAAATTAGCAAAACCGGCTGGGTATTTGGGCGCTCCAAAGCGAGCAATTGCGTGGCTTTTTTCTGCATGCAAATTTAAAAATAATGAAATAATAACTAGAAATAGTAATCTTAACATCTGTTTTATGTAATAAAATCTCTAGGCTCAGTTATAGCGATTAGTTGGTGAAATGTCATGGGTTAATTTTTCACCTCAGCTGCTACAATTTCTAATTCTAGCCAACGATTTTCTACTGTTTCTAGCGCCAATTGTTGTTGCTGCAGTTCTGCACTTAAATTTTGAAATTGCTGTGGATTTTTAGTGTAAAGGCTGTCGCTTTCCAAAATTACTGAAATTTCTAAAATGCGTTTTTCAATTTTTGAAATTTGCTTGGTCAATTCTTCCAATTCACGTTTCAAGTTATATGACATGCGTTTAGAGGTAGGTGTATCTGCAGTGTTTTTCTCAACTGATGCTTTGGACTTAGGCTTAGTTATAGCTTTTTCTAATTCTTTAAGGTGGTGTTCAATATCACTATAGCCACCGACAAACTCTTGTACTGAACCATTAAGCGATACTACATAGGTTGCGGTTACAGTTCTGTCTAAAAAATCACGATCATGACTAACAACAATTACTGTGCCTGTGTATTGTTGTAGGCATTCTACCAGCAAGTCCAGGGTATCCATGTCTAAATCGTTGGTTGGCTCGTCTAGTACTAAAACATTTCCTGGGCTCGCTAAGGCTTTTGCTAATAAAAGCCTATTTTTTTCTCCACCAGAAAGAATACTAACTTGCCCACGAATTTGCTCTTCATTAAATAAAAATTCTTTCAAGTAACCAACCACATGCTTTGTTTCATTACCAACCCATACTTGATCTCCACCCTCAGGGCACAAGACTTCCCATAAAGTATCCGTTGGGTTAATGTTTGATCGCATTTGGTCAATATAAGTAACTTTTAGTGTGTTACCCAATTTGACATTGCCGTTATCAGGCGTTAGCTCACCCACTAGCATTTTTACTAAGGTTGTTTTACCAGCTCCGTTAGGTCCAATTATACCAATTTTATCTTGATGCAAAATTCTACATGAAAATGGCTGTACTACAGTTTTGTTATTGTAAGTTTTTTGAATGTCTTTAGCTTCAATAATAACCTTGCTACCTCTAGGTAAATTCGCTGGGTTAACATCAATAGAGCGGGTCTTATTTTGCATAACATCACGACGTTCGCTGCGCAATTCATGTAAGCGTTGTAACCTGCCTTGATTACGCTTACGCCTAGCCGTAACTCCGTAATTTAGCCAGTCATTTTCTAAGCGTAAGCGGGTATTGAGCTTTTCTAGTCGGCGTTCTTCTTCTTCCATGATAATTGTTGACCAACTATCAAAATCTTTGAATCCATTTCTATTAACGCGTAAAGCTCCGCGATCAAGCCACCATGTGGTATTGGAAGTGTTTTCCAAAAATTTTCGATCATGGCTTATCATAACAACTGATCCTTTGAATTTGGCGATATAATCTTCTAACCATTTAATACTAGTTAAATCTAGGTGATTAGTTGGTTCATCTAGCAAAAGTATAGATGGTTTTTTAACAATGCATTCTGCCAAATTAAAGCGTCGACGCTGTCCACCAGAGGCATTGTTTAGGGTAATATCAGGGTCAATTCCCAATTTGTCTAAAATTGTGCGTGCTTCATAAATTTCGGCGCCATAACTTTCAAGCAAATCAATGGCTGAAATATCTGATGGATAATCTTTATCCTGCTCAAGGTAAACTAGTTTTTGATTAGAAAGCATGAAGTGTTCGCCGCTATCTAACTCGTAAACTCCAGCTATAGTTTTTAGTAAAGTTGATTTGCCACAACCGTTTCTGCCAATTAAACAAATACGATCACCTTCTAGTATTTGGGTGGTGAGGTTTTCAAAAACTGGTGTGCCGCTGAAACGAATGCAGGCATTATTTAAACGAAGCAATGCAATGGCCATAAGCTTACAGTAACACTTTTACTAGAAGGTTATAACGATTCATTTTGCGAGACTACATTTAAACTGATTTTTACGTACTTCCATCCAGAATAAAGTGTAATGGCAGAAGCAGACCACAATAGCAACTCACCTAAAATTTGAATAGCTATGGGGCTGTGTACAGGATCAAAATAGACGAGCACCATCAATGCTAGCATTTGCAATGCAGTTTTAACTTTAGCAATTGCACTTACCTTAATAGTTACATTTAATTCGGCAAAGTATTCACGAAGTCCTGAAACCAGGATTTCACGGCACAATATAATAACTGCTGCTAAAATGCTGAATTTTGAAATTCTGTCAAAGCCCACTAACATTAGCAAAGTTGAGGCCACTAGAAGCTTATCGGCAATTGGGTCAAGAATTTGACCAAAACGAGTTTCTTGGTTTAATGTACGAGCCACAAAACCATCAAGAAAATCAGTTACGCAAGCTAGGCCAAAAAGAAAAGCTGCAATTAAACGTGGGGTGGGGTAATTAATAAAAAATGTTACCAAAATAAAAGGAATCAAACCTATGCGCGCCAATGTTAGGGTATTGGCTAGGTTTTTTAGATTAGCCATAAGTTTTCCTCAATTATTTGTCGGATTAGATTCTGCCGTAATTTAGGAATTATAGCAAATTTGAGACGGGATTGTGCTGCAATGCCCACAAACAGGTGATGTTGTTTTTTTGGTTAAGCGATGAGGGTATAGAAAAATAGACCGTGCTACACTTAAAGTTCGAGTGTGGTGCGCCCTAATTAATTGTTTATTAATATTTAATGATTATTGTGTAGTTATGTATAAAATTTATGTTTGCATGATGAAAAATACGTTTTCTTTCCTAACAATAATTTTTTGTTATCTGCACTCAATTTCTGATGATTATTGTTGGCTAGAAAAAAGTCAGGAAAGAAAGGCAGCGTGTCTTTTTAAATTACATCTTAATTCATTAAGCACAGCGGAAATAAGTCAAAAAATGCAAATGCATTTCTTAAACATGGGGCTAGTTAACTCTAAAAATGAATGGGCTTCTCCTCTGCTTGAACCAGATAAATTAATCAAAAATAATACCGCAGAGAACCTGACAGAAATGGTTGATTTTGCGGTAGAATATAGTGAACAAACCCCTGCTTTTCATCGGTTTGTTTCAGATTTTTCAAATATAGAATTTCCTGAATTTTACACTAAAATCCTTAAGGAAGGCCCTGTAATTTTTCCTTATTTGGCTTCTTATGCTATGGCGATAAATAATTTAAAAAAAATTATGGAGGAAAAACCAGAGGTCTCTAGGGTGGTATTTCAAATTCTTGAAGATAACAGTCAAGTGGCTGGAGCCTATGGAGGGGTAAGTTTATATTTAAAATACAACATGATAAGGCTAGGCATGAGTAATGCTATGAATTATTATGTTAAAGGCGAACTAAATGCCATGAAGCTTAAAGGTTTGGTGCCACTCTATACCTTGGAGGCGCCTTGCCTACATTTACTACAAAAAAATCATGGAAGAGATATAGCATGGTGGATTTTATCTCAAAAATTCTCATGTACTAAGTAGGTTAACAATAACAAGTATGGAAATTTTTATGAAAAATAATACGCACAAACAAAGCTACACTAAAATATTTATTATTTTTTTATTTGTGGCTATATCCCAAATTTATGCAATGAACCAGAACCAGGGTTATGAAGAAATTAATGATGTCGTTAGAAAAGCAGAGATAACATCCTCCAGCAAAATTATAGGGCCATGGAGTGAAACGATTGCTGGAAAAATTGCTATTGTACTGCCATCAGCCCTAATGGCATTGAATATCTTTACTTCTGCCGCACAAAATTTTGATAGTGCTAGTCTATTATTAGGTGGGGTAATAGGTTTTTTGTTAGCTGATGCTACAACAGGATTTAGTCATTGGGCTGGGGATAAATATACTGACAGCGATAAACCAATAGAAAATCAAGCACTTCATACAAGATTACTTGCTGAACTATTACCCGCAGCTTACGGACATCACCAAAACCCTCAACGAATTACAGAAATGTCTTATTGGGAAAAAAGTAAAGGATGGTATCTACTTCTTCCTGCAACCCTCGTGGTTGCAACGTTAGTGGGTGGCTGGACTGGTTATACATTAGCAGTTTATGCTGTCACCGGGGCTCAATCAGAATTCTTGCACTCCCTAGCACACACACAACACGACAACAATTTTTTTGTAAAAGCATTACAAAAAAGTGGATTGATTCTAAATAGTGCACGCCACAAGATACATCATTATGGAGATGAATTTAATGAACCGTACACTACCAATTTTTGTCTTATCCAGGGGACGATAATTGATCCTTTTATAAACAAAATCGCAAAATGGTTAAAGTGGTTACAGTAGATTGGCCCTGCTGTTCATAAGCTTTGTTCTGCTTTGCCCAATAATTGCGAATTGTATTAACAATAAAATAAGCTTAGTATTAAGCCAAGTTTAAGTGGATTAACTTGTTGAAATATATGGATTTTTTCTACCATGAATCTGGACTAAGGCTACCAAAATCGGTGTTTCTTTTGCCGGTTTTTGGGGCAATTTTGATGCCTCGCGCACGTTTGCCAATACCAATTTTTGAAGATGATTACTTGCACTTGGCTTCTGACATAGCGCATGAAGCTGCGTATGTGGGAATGATTCAGCCAATCATTGATGAAAACTTTAATAGTAAAAATCCGCTAACCTTGTTTACTTCAGGGACATTAGGACGGATTACTGATGTGATTGAAATTGAAGATAAGCGTATGATTGTAAATGTTACTGGAGTTTGCCGATTTGATATTGAAGAAGAATATGAAAGCGAAAATGGCTGCCGTAAAGCAACTGTTGGATACGAGCGCTACTTACAAGATTTGCAAGAATTAGACGATGTGGATTTTGACCGTGTTAGGTTGCTAGAAGCTTTGGATAGTTATTTTTGTAAGCATGATTTGACTCCTAATTGGGATGAAATTAATGATGCTACTGATGCGCGGCTGATTGCGGCACTAACTATGGTTTGTCCGTTCAATTCGCGTGAAAAACAAGCTTTGCTTGAAGTTCCCAGCATTGAGCTGCAATCAGAAATGATTACACGGTTAATTGAATTTGCTAACTTTGAAGGTGTGACGCCTTCCTTAACAAGGCATTAGTATGGATCGTAAGCTACTAGAGTTCTTGGTTTGTCCAGTTACTAAAACTAATTTGATATATGATGAGCCCAACCAAGAGTTAGTAAGTCTTGCGGCAAGGCTTGCTTACCCTATACGCCAGGGTATACCGATTATGCTAAGTGATGAGGCTAGAGAGATGTCAGATAGTGACATGTTGCGTATTGCCCCACCTAAATAAATGATTTATCGGTTTTTTTTAAACTTTTGGTCAAAAATGGTGCAGATTCTGGCGCCAATTGTAGTGCGCAAGCGTTTAAAAAAGGGGCTGGAGAATCCTAAGCGTTTTACGGAACGTTATGGCATTACGCCTTATAAGCGTCCTAAAGGTGAGCTAATTTGGTTCCATGGCGCAAGTGTTGGGGAAAGTTTATCAATCCTACCATTAATTGAAAAAATTTCAGCTATTAAACCACAAGCTAACTTTTTAATTACAACCACAACTATTGCTGCCGCAAAAGTATTAGAGATGAGAATTGATGTGCAAAACACGACTCATCAATTTATTCCTTTTGATGCAAAACCTTGGGTTAATAAATTTCTTGACCATTGGAAGCCAAGCACGGCATTTTTTATTGAATCAGAGATTTGGCCTAATATATTAATGGCTGCACATAATCGCCAAATTAAAACCTATTTATTAAATGCGCGACTTTCTGAAAAAAGCTTAAGGAATTGGGGCTATGTTCAAGGGTGTGCCACTAAACTATGGGGATGTTTTTCAGGCATTTATACCCAAAGTGATGAATTTACCCAAAGGTTTAATAAACTTGGTGCGAAACAAGCGCAAACCCTTGGAAATATTAAGTTATTGAGTGCGCCGCTGCCGTTTGACGTGGATGAATACGATTATTGGCGTAGTCAAATAGGCAACCGTAAGTGTTGGGTTGTGGCGAGTACTCACGATGGTGAGGAGCTTCAAATTTTTGAAGTTCATAAACAACTTAAAAAACAATTCCCTGATTTGTTAACAATTATTGCACCGCGTCATATGCAGCGTAATGATAGTATTTGTGAAATTGCTAAGGGTTTGACGATTGCAAAATTTAGTAATCGAAATTTGTGTGGTGAAGATATTTTACTGGTGGATGCCCTTGCTAAACTTGGGGTTTTTTATAAAATTTGCCAACTTGCATTTATTGGTGGATCGCTTATACCACAAGGTGGTCACAACCCATTGGAGCCAGCAATGATAGGTGCTTTGCCATTGTGGGGGCCATACTTTTTTAATTTTGATGATATGATGCCTTTGTTTGAAGGTATTCCTTGTCAGCAGCATACCACAGAACAGTTAATTTTTACTTTGCAAGATTTTTTTAAATACCCTGAAAAAGTTAATAAATTTGTAAAAATTTTACAAAAAAATATTATGGATGGGCAAAATAAAATTGGTGTTAAGGTTAGGGAAATTTTAAAAGAAATTTAATTATTGTGTTGCGCAATAACATTGCTAAAATATGGGTTTTGTGGCTTGATTTGTGCTTGATTGGCAATGGAGATGTTGTTTGCATCGTTTCTTCTTCCTTTCGTTTAAGCTTTGTGATTTTCGTTAGATTCTCTCGTTTTAAAAGCTACCTGTGTTAATTTAGTAATTAACAAGCTCTTGCGAGCTGCCATGATACACCACTTAAGTAGCGTACACGGCTGCCAGTGAATGATGATATGTATTTATGAAATATTGACAG
>CANMNU010000018.1 GCA_947499175.1 Alphaproteobacteria bacterium | reverse complement strand
GATATAAGATCTCCAGCTGTATTTGACAATATAGCCAAGGAGATGCCGTGGTGGTGAATTTGTGAAATACTGTCAATATTTTATAAATACTTAAATCACCATTCACTGGCAGCCGTGTACGCTACTTAGGTGGTGTATCATGGCAGCTCGCAAGAGCTTGTTAATTACTAGTCAACACAGGTAGCTTTTAAAACGAAAAGATAGAAATACAAATCCGAAACGAAAGAAAAAGGAAGAAAGAAGGAAGCAGATGAGACAACAACTAAATAAACTAAGACCGACTCAAAAAATTTCATGATAAAATAAAAAAAATCAAATAATTTATTTTTCAATTTCCTTATTTTTTTGGTTCCAAAAACTTGAATTTACTTAGTACACTATTATTAAGTATTTTTGAATCTGCAAAGACATGACCCAAAATCTTAATGTTTCTTACTTAAGACCAGTGGCTGAATCTACACCAGTCAATAAAAATAAACAACAATTTTGGGGAGCGTTATTTGTTGTTGCTGGAACCACTATTGGCGCTGGAATGCTTGCCTTACCAATGAGTGTTGCCTCTTTAGGGTTATTAGGTGGCAGCATATTACTAAGCGCACTGTGGGGGGTCATGTACCTTGCAGCCCTTATCAGTCTCGATTTAAATATCCATGCAAAAATTGGCAGCTCAATCGCCAAGCTTGCTGACCAATATTTAGGCAAATGGGCTGGTTTAATTGGGGCTGCCACCTTAGTACTACTGTTAAATGCTTTACTCGTAGCCTATACTAGCGGTGCAACTTCATTAATTAAAACCATCGCTGATACCTACACCACCATAAACCTAAGCCAACCCATGACCATGACAGTCTTTACAATATGCATGGCATCGCTTGTTTGTATTGACATGCGGATTCTAGACGCAGGAAATCGCATGTTTTTTGCAGTTATGATGTTCGTATTTATAGCAATGATGACCGTACTTTCAGGTAAAGTAATAATCAGCAAAACCATGCTTGGCGTTCAAGAATCTGGAGTATCCCCTTGGCTTATTGCCGTACCCTTATTCTTCACCTCATTTGGTTTTCATGGCAGTATTCCAAGCTTAATAAACTACTGTGAAAATCGCCAACAAATCGTTAAAAGTGCCTTTTTCTGGGGTAGCTTCGTCCCACTAATTATTTATTTAGTATGGATAGCCGGAGGCCTAAGCATTGTCTACGCTCATGACCAAGAAGTATTTAATAAATTAATAAATTCCCAAGCTGACCTTGGAACTTTCATTTTATCCTTAAGCGCTGCCATTGATACACCCTGGCTACAATCATTCAGCTGGATATTTTCATTATTAGCAATCATCACCTCATTTTTAGGCGTCGCCATTGGCCTATTTGATTACTACCGAGAACAACTAACCAAAGTTAAAAAAGAACATCAGCGTATTGTTTCATGCATTTTAGCACTTGGAGTACCATTACTGGTAACACTTATTGCTAAAGAAACTTTTGTTCATGTCTTAGGCTTTGCAGGAATTTTCCTAAGTATATTAGCCTTGGGCTTACCCTGCATAATCTGGTTAAAACTATACAGTAGTCATACTTTTATCACAAAACTCAGCCCCAATCTTGTTAAAATATTACTAGCTATTGGCGTTAGCGTTATTTGCTGTGAAATTTACAACATTTGTTTTTAGGTTTGGTCGCGACAATTTAGTTAAAAGAAAAGCCATCTGGTGCTTCATCTGCAGCAGCAGGTTCTTCTTCTGGTTCTTCATCATCCGCAGCAGCAGGTTCTTCTTTTTCCGCGGCTGGCTCCTCTGGAGTAGTAGCCGCGGCATCCGCTGGTTTTGTAGCACCAGAATCAGCTATATTCTTTTTCATACCATTTGGTGCGGCTCCAAGTTTTGCAGTGGATGGCGCTGCTGGTGCCCCCATAATTGCGCCCTGCACTGCCATTAAGGCTGCAGGATTGCCCATGATCTGGCTTGGTAATGCACCATTTCCAACCAAAGTACAGGTTTTATCACTGCAGTAATTTATAGCTGCTGATTTTCTATCAATAATAAATATTCCACCTTTTGCATCTGGAACCATATCAAAACGATGATGTTCACCAAATTGATACAGCCCTAAACCAACGGCACTTAATATTCCTAAAACTAATAATAACATGGGTCCCATAACTTCTCTCACTCAAACATTCTTGCTACACTTAATTTTAAGCTAGCAGCTAATTATTAATAAATTATCAATTTTATTTTTTAAAAATTAAGGTAAGTTATAAAGAAGGGTTTTCCAATGCTTAAGCGTTTACTTATTTTGCCGGTCCTATCTGTATTTTTAAGTGCAGCAACAACTGAACAACTCATAGATAATTTCCTACATAAGTTTGATGAATATATTCAAAAAACAATGCCAGATT
The DNA here is from genome assembly GCA_947499175.1 of Alphaproteobacteria bacterium. Classification (GTDB taxonomy): domain Bacteria; phylum Pseudomonadota; class Alphaproteobacteria; order Paracaedibacterales; family CAITNM01; genus CAITNM01. Next base: position 14,055 of record CANMNU010000018.1, on the reverse strand, counting down.
GGGCTATTCCTGGCATAGCTGTTGTAATTGTTACCCCTAGCAAAGTGCTATTATGCAAAGGATATGGCACACGAGAAGTTGGCAAAAACAAACCAGTTAATGAACATACAATTTTTCAAATAGCATCATTAACTAAAAATTTTACAGCATCAATTGCTGGAATTCTTGAATCAAAGCAGATTTTTTCTTTGCAAGATTTAGTGAAGAAATATTTACCAGAATTTAATTTAGCGAATAAGGAAGTAACAGAGAAAGCCACGCTGCAAGATTTAATCAGCCATAGGATGGGAATGGATCAATTCGCAGGTGACACATTAATGAAAATCGGCTTAGCGCCCAAACAAATTGTTGAAAAATTTGGAATGATTCCTTTTAATAAGCGTTTTCGTGATGACTATACCTATAGCAACCAAATGTTTGGTTTTATGGGTTTAGTTATGGAAAATGCTACCCATAAAAAGTTTAGTGAGCTTTTTGATGAATATATCAGTAAACCTCTTGGCATGAATCGTAGTACTGCTGGAGATTCACTAATTGATACGGAAAAATCATTGTGGAACAAATTTAAAGCACTATTTGGCAAAGATGAAAATATTGCCCTGTGCCATGACAAAACCCCTGAAGGACATGCTGTTTGCATTGGGTTACCAAAGCTGGTTTATGTATTCCCAGCTACTTCTGGGGTTAACACCACAGCCCATGACTTAGGTATTTGGCTTCAATGTCAATTAAATGATGGTAGACATGAAAATCAGCAAATAGTTCCTAAAGCTCATATTCAGGCAATGCGCCAAGCAGTAGTTTACCATAACACCATAAAACCAACCGATATGCAGTTTCCACCTGAAGTTATGAAAAATGTTGGTTATGGTATGGGTTGGTTTAGCTATGACTATGGAAAAGAAGGTAATACTTTGCAAATTTTTGAACACATGGGCGGATATGCTGGGCAAAGAAGTTTGACTTTTATGTGCCATTCCGAAGGTTTTGCAGTCGCAATAATTTCTAACCTTGGTAATTTTAACATTAATTTATATCCTGAAGTTTTGCGAAATGTGTTTTTGGATTGTTTCTTAAATCTTGAGGAATGTGACTGGAACACTGAATATGTAAAACGTAAAGCTGTGTATTACAAAAAACTTAACAACCAAAGGTCTGCTAAAAAATTAATGAAATTGCTACCAAAGCATGATGATAAATTTTATATTGGCACCTATTTTAATGAACTTTACGGCGAAATTGAAATTACTTCTGGACCAAACGGTTTAGAATTCAAAGCAAACAATAACAGTTGCGCAATTGTGCACTGGAATGAAGATGAATTTAACTTAAATGGTTGGGAATTTAATGGCAACATGTCACGTTCCGATCCTAATTTCATTGAATTTGGCAAAAATGAAAAAGGACAAACCATAGCATATGTTAGCTTTTTGTTTGAAGGAATTGACACAATATTTACTAGGAAAAATTAATTAATCGGAGAAATAGCCCATTTAAGTGATGTTTGCTTATTAGCTGTAATTGAAACAGCAACGCATAGTGCTTGTTGACCAAGCACGTCAACAACACTTATTTGGGCATTTTCTTGGCACAAAAATCGTTTAATGCGTTCTAGTTTTTGATTTTTATCTAAATTTGTTTTGCACAAAAAAGCAATTTCATTTTCACTGGTAATGTGCCATTCAAGCCCAGGGGCAGCCAATAACCTTAAATACCCTGTTCCATGTTGCGATAAAAGAAATTGTTCTTCACAACGAATATCGCCATTTGGTGAAATATATAGTTCACGCCTTGCTTTTAGCATTGCGCCATACGGGTCAGTTTTACTAGTGTGGTGATTTGATTGGTACCTACCATCAAAAAATCCAATTCCCTTTTCATTAATAATTTTATTTTCAATTTCTTGATTTTTTTGCGGTTTGTAGTTTACAAAATACTTGGAATCGTTAGTGTATAAGCTAACATCGCACCTAGTTAATAAACGTTGATCTTTTTCGGACCACTCAAAATCAAGCACTCCGGTTGATTTACTATACCAATCATTAAGTTTTGTATAACCAGCTGTTGATTGAGTATTAATTAATAAAAAACCAATTTTGCTAGAACAGCGCGCATACCCCATAGCTATTGGATCTGGCAAGATTGCCCTACTGTCTGCCAGTGATAGTGTCATATCAACTAGGGCCTCACTTAGCACAGGATCACAAAAAGCTTCTAGTCTTTTGGTGGCATTACCGGTAAAAGAGCTTAATCCACCGTCTCCATGGCGCAAATGCCTTACAATAGGCGCCAAGCGAACAATACAATCATTTAAATTATCAATTTGTCCTGCATAAAAATGCCTTAACAATAAGCGTAAATCTATTAAGTCACGGAGCAGTAAGACTACTGTTCCTGGATGACGTGAATGTTGGTTAAAACTCTCATCAAGCTGCTCATTCAAACAAATTTGCAAATTTGCTAGCCATTTACTTAGTTGATTTTGCTCATGTGGTAAGGCGCATCCTGCATATATTAATCCTTTTAAGGCGCGAAACCTGCTGATTGGATCTTTAATTTTTTTATAGCCACGTTTTAAAAAACGATACTGTTGACCAATTGAAACAAGTAATCTTTTACGAAAATCTTGATCGGCACTGTGGGCAAAAAAATCATAAAATCCAAACCAATTGCACAAACGATATCCCAAAATATCTAAGTGCCAACTTGGACTACGCCATGGTTTTTTGGTCCATAAATTATTACAATCAATCCAATAACTAATACATTGGCGTGCCAAACGTCTGCTGTTATTATCACCAATGGTGTGCAGGTCACGCAAAAAATCAAAAGTATGCATGGAAACTGTAGTAGTATCTAACTTGGGTGTTGCAAGGCATTTTAGCATTTCAGCAGTAGTATGTGTCATTCCACCAGCTTGGTAGAGTCCAGAACTTAAACCACGAGTATTCCAAATGACCGATGGCCAACTATCTTGATGCAATTCACGTAGTTGATTCTGCACAGATTTACGTAACATCAACCCATACAATGGGCTACGAGTACACCAATCATGCAATAAATTAAACATTAATGGATTGATTTATTTTTTATTTGCCAACTACGTTGATGATAGCAAAAGCTTATATGGAAAGAAATGCTTGAAGCAAAGAATAGTTGGGTAACTTATTGTAATTTTTAACAATTTTATTATATTTTATGAGTTAATAAAAAATATTTCACTATTGCTAAAAAATGTTTGCAATTTCAATTTAAAGTAACTATAAGTATATCATGATTAAATATATAGGTTATGTATGACTGATTCAACAGCCCAATTTGATGTACTAAATATTACAACTGATATAGTGTGTGCTTATATTAGCAACAACTCTGTAGAAATTAACGAAATTCAAAACATTATGCAAAGGGTTCATAGTGTTGTGCAAGATCTTGCACGCAACAGCCAAGGTTTTCGCAAGTCTGGTCCGTTAGTTCCTGCTGTGCCAATTGAAGATTCAGTAACAGATGATTACATTGTGTGTTTAGAAGATGGTAAGAAGCTGCAAATGTTAAAGCGCCATTTAAATACTGTTTATAAGATGAGCATTGATGAATATAGAGAACGCTGGAGTTTAGCGCAAGACTACCCTGTGGTTGCACCAAATTATGCACGTCGTCGTAGTCAAATTGCTAAAACAACTGGACTTGGTCAAACAGGTCGTCGCAAGCGAGTAAGGTTTGTTGACCAATCAACTGGTGATCTTACACAAGTTGCTGCAGTTTCTAAGTAGTGCATGACTTCCTCAAACCAAAAAGTTTACATTAAGAATTACGGATGTCAGATGAATGTCTATGACGGACAGAAGATGGCAGACCTTCTTAAGCCACATGGGTACAGCATTACTGAATCTGCAGAAGATGCTGATGTGGCCATTTTAAATACTTGTCATATTCGTGAGAAAGCTGAGCACAAGGTTTTTTCTGACCTTGGACGTTTACAAGTTGTAAAAAAAGATCGCTTATCTGCTGAAATTAACCGTGATATGTTAATTGCTGTTGGCGGATGTGTTGGCCAAGCTGAAGGCGCTGAAATTACCCGTCAGGCACCGTACGTTGACATGGTTTTTGGACCGCAAAGTTACCACAGATTGCCAGAAATGCTGGCACAACTTGAACACAAAGTAAAAGGCAAGCGCCGGAAAATTGTAAATACAGATTTTCCTGTTGAAAGCAAATTTGATTTTTTACCAACTCCAGATGAAACACCAGTTAGTGCGTTTTTGTCAATCCAAGAGGGTTGCGATAAATTTTGCCATTTTTGCGTAGTTCCTTATACCCGTGGTGCCGAGTATTCTCGCCCTGCTCTTAAAATTATTCAAGAAGCTAAGCATTTAGTAAGCATTGGTGCTAAAGAAATAACCTTACTTGGTCAAAACGTTAATGGTTATCATGGCGAAGGTATTAATGGTAGGGAATGGTCGCTTGGTCGTTTATTGTATGATCTTGCAGAAATTGATGGATTAAAACGCATTAGGTATACAACTTCTCACCCGCTTGATATGCATGATGAACTATATGATGCGCATCGTGATATTAAGCAACTTATGCCATTTTTGCACTTACCGGTACAATCAGGCAGTGACAAAATTTTAAATGCAATGAACCGCAAGCATAATGTTGATGAATACTTAAAAATAATTGAAAAATTACGTACCGCAAGGAAAGATATAGCTTTTTCATCAGACTTTATAGTTGGGTACCCAAGTGAAACAGACCTGGACCACAAAGATACTATAGCTTTAATTGAAAAAGTTGGGTTTGCCCAAGCGTATTCATTTAAATACAGTCCTAGGCCAGGAACTCCGGCTAGCGCACTGTTAACCCAAATACCAGAGGATGTTAAAGCGCAAAGATTAGCTGAGGTTCAATATTCACTAAATACTTTACAGTTAGCTTTTAATGAATCAATGGTTGGACAAACTATGGAAGTGCTATTTGACCGCCAGGGCAAATTTCCAAAGCAAATCATTGGAAAAACTGAGTATATGCAATCAGTAACTTTAGATGGTGATTGTTCATTATTTGGGAACCTTTTAAAGGTTAGGATTAATAATGGACATGGAAATAGCTTATCTGGAGAGTACATTTGATAGCTTATGATAGAGAATCGAAATTAACAAATGCTTGATGAAGATAGTAATCTTGACGTTTTAATTGATTTAGATGATGATCGCTGGCTAGAATGGTACTCCGCTGATCAATGGCACATTTTATTGCATAAAATTATTCAGCAAGTATTAAACCAATTTAGTTTTGTTTCTAAGTTTGAAGTTAGTATATTACTTACTAATAATGATGAAATTCACAAATTAAACAAACAGTTTCGCAATAAAGATAGACCAACTAATGTGTTGTCTTTTCCTAGCCTCACAGAAGAAGAATTAAGAATTATTAATAAAAATTCTTTACAGCCAAATATGTTGGGAGATCTAGCTTTAGCCTTTGAAACCTTACTTAGTGAATCATTAGTCGAAAAAAAAACTTTCTTAGATCACTTCAATCACTTAGTGGTTCATGGTATATTGCACCTGCTAGGTTATGATCATGAAACTGATGACGATGCGGAATGTATGCAAAAAAAAGAAATCATGATTTTAAATACCTTAAATATTAACAATCCTTATCAGTAGCTTATGGCAGTTCTCAAAAATTTACTAAAATTATTCAAAAAACATGAACCAGAAACTCTTCGCGATACAATTGAAGAACTTATTGAAGAGCGTGATGAAGCGGAACCTTCCATAGAATCTGGTGAACGTGCCCTTTTAGAAAACGTACTTAATCTAAGGGACCTCACAGCACAAGATGTAATGATTCCTCGTGCAGATATTATTTCGTCCTCAATTACTGGCGACCCTAATGAAATGATTCAAATAATGGTTAAAAATAGCTTAAGTTTCCTTCCAATTTGTAGCGATACGCTTGATCACATTGTCGGAGTTATTCACATAAAAGACGTGCTTACCTGGTTACAAAGTGGCAGGCAGATGCCAATTAAGCATCTGGTTAAAGATGTTCTATTTATAGCACCTTCTATGCGCACTCTAGATTTGTTGGTACAAATGCGTGAAACTGGTGCAAGAATTGCTTTTGTGGTTGATGAATACGGTGGAATTGACGGCCTAGTTACTTTTTCAAATGTAATTAGTGAAGTAATTGGTGACATTCAAGATGCCACAGAATTGCAAGACACTAGGCAAATTGAAATAAAGCCTGATGGTACTGTAATTAGCGATGGTCGAGTTCCATTAGAAGAACTTCAAGAAGTCCTTGGTAACGTGCCAATGTTAATAGTTGATGACGATGAGGATATTGATACTATTGGTGGTTTAGTAATTTTTTTGGCAGGCAGGGTTCCTGTGAGGGGTGAGATTATTCGGCACCCAAATGGTGGTGAATTTGAGGTGATTGAAGCCGACCCACGTAGGGTTCGCCGACTAAAAATGCGACCATAACCTTGTAATTTGCATACTAAGTAGCCATGTAAATAGTATTGCATTGTAGATTGTTATTTAAATGATATTATTATTAATTTTGGCTTTGTGGTTTCCAGTAATTGCAACTGACTTTGAAAACGAAGCTGAAGAAGATGAAAACGATAACAGATATGCTTCATGTGTAGCACAAGTGCATGTAGCTGCTGTTAGCGATGAAATAAAGAAAAGCAATGAAAAAAGTATTTCTACGAGAAGTTCTATTCCAACTAACAACTTTAAAAATGAACAAATAAATTTTTCTGCACCAACTATTACCCAACCAGAAATAGTTCTTTGCCATGTTGCTTTAGCCATTCTCGCAGATGCGCATAATTTGGGCATAATGATTCAACGTGGTTCCAAAATGCTTGGCTATGATTCATTTCCTTTAAATGTGAAACCTCATGAGCACATAAATATGCAAGCACAGGTTCTGGGCTAAAAATTATTCGCCAGCAATAGTTCAAATTACCTAGAGAAGTGCAACTACCATAACGTGATGTCATTTCTTTAACACTAATTTTAGAAATAGTTACACCAAGTTGTTTAGCGTACAAATTGCTGTATTCGCTAAGCTTAGCATGCGCTAATTTTTTTAAGTATAGCAGCACTTGCTGTTCAAATTTTGAACGAATACCATGCACTTCAAGGTTACCACTAATTAAAACAACTTTTGCACGGCAACCTTCAATAAAATTAAGAGTGACGCCGCTGCCCAACAATTGAATAGTTTGACCTGGAACTATCTCTTTATTAACTACAGGATTTATAGTTTTTTGTTGCCCAAGAATCTTTGTAAACCACGCCTTAGATTCATCAATAAATTTTTTAATTTCTTTAACAGGATATTTAAGTGGGGCTGAAACCTTAAATTCTGACTTATTTTGTAAAAACCGCATGGACAACCGTTTTAGCCCGGCTTTACGCTGCACCAAAACATTTTGCCCCCAAGGCGTTGTATGTATGGTTTCTGTTTTTTGGTTTTGCATAATTTGAACTTAATTAATAAAATTACCTTATTTAAAACACAGTATGCTTATTTAGACAATCAAACACAAGTTTTTTGTGCAGCAGTAACTATTTATTAACCAATTAAACATATCATAAATTTAGGTAACTATATTTTTAATATGGGGTTTCCCATGCAGAAAATTACCTTGATCCTGCTAATATCCATAATATTATTATCTTCATTAAGCGCTCCCGCTAGAAACATTAATTTTGATCAGTATGACGTTGCAGAGGACCGCCAATCTAAAAATATTATACCTTTATCACAACGATTAAATAATGTTAATGATAAATTTAATTTAGCAAAACAACGTAGATTAAAATATAAAAAAAGTCTAAAAGCTTTGCATGGCGCTGTACAATTTGCCAGTAAAGAGCTGCCAATATACTCAGAATTACAAATTAACGATTCGATTAATTGCGAACATATAGTCCCTAAAAGTTTTTTTCACCATTCACCTTGCTATGATACAAAAACAATGGAATCAGACTTGCATCACCTTTACCCTGCGTACCAATCAGTAAATTTGTTACGCGGAAATCGTGGATTCACAGACATTGAAAATTACCAAGTTTGTGACCAGGGGAATAATGCGTACAAAGTATCTAAACTAAGAATTGCTAAAAATAATAAATTTGAACCAAATAATTTTTTTAAAGGTAAGGTAGCTAGGGCTTGCGCTTACTTTTTTACGCGCTACCACCAATATGTAAAAAACATGTCACAAGTTATTAATGTTAAAACAATGATTTCTTGGAATGAAAAATACCCACCCAACAAAAATGAGAGAAAGAGAGATTCAGTAATTTTTAAAATTCAAGGTGCCCATAATCCATATATTACTGAAGCAATAGGATATATGCGTGAAATTTGGCTGAACAACTAGTGTAAAGCAGCACTAAATAATAATACCACAATTATTTGCAATAAAAACCTGCATAATTTTTTATATTTACTAATTATTAATCAAATTATCACACTATAAAACTGTAGCTTATACCTCAATTAAGGATCATTATCATGCTAAGAGTTATTTTATTTTATGTATTTTTGGCGATTTTTTATTCTTTTATAAATTCTTCGTCCATTGTAGAAGATATAGTTAAAGACAGCAATGCAGAAATAGAATATGCCAATATAAAATCTGTCTATAAACTAACAAGAAGATTAGACAATATAAGCAAAAAATTTAATTTAGATCATCAGCGTAAGTTAAGCTATGCAGAAGCTCTACAGGGCTTATGGTGTTGTACAAAAGGCTAGTGGAGAGCATCCTATATATGCTGGTGGAAGCGCTAAAGATGTAGTTAATTGTGGACATATTGTGCCACAAAGTTTTTTTCACCATGTGAAAGTAATGAAATCAGATCTTCACCATATTTACCCTGCTTACCAGTCAATTAATTTTGCCAGAGAAACATATAGGTTTGCAGAAATACCAGATTCTGAAGCAGATCATATTTATAATGACAGCATTAAGGAGGTCGATGATGCAGAAATAGTTAAAAACATTAGTCAGTATGGATGCAAAATATCTTCTAAAGATAAAAAATTTGAACCAAATAATGATTCTAAAGGCAAAGTTGCAAGGGCGTGCGCTTATTTTTTCACAAGGTACACATGTCTTATAGCAAAAATGTCTGAAGTCATTGATATTACCACCATGGTTGAGTGGCATGAAAAATACCCACCGAATGAGACTGAAAGAAAAAGAGAGGCAGAAATTTTTAAAGTGCAAAAAAACCACAATCCATATATTACCCAACCAGTAAACTATATGCGTGAAGCGTGGTTAGGTTAAATAGTTAAGCATGAGAGGGTCTTATAGTTAACCCACTCTAAATGGTTCCCCGCACTCGGACTTTCGTCCTCAGCAGGGACACAACACAATTGGCTCTCAAACAAAACCCAGCATGCTAAGCAACCACATTATACGTAGCAAATGTAATTATTCATACTACTTTAAATTATTTATTTTCATAATTAATGAGACAATATCAAGAGATTCTGTAACATTATCAACAAGAACTATATTTGGACGTATTTCACTAGTGCATGCTGGCAAAAGCTTTTTATCCAGTGTCTTGTTTGCCATATTGGCTAAACCCAATATGCTACGAGAACTTCTTGCACAGGGGAAAATGGCTGACAATACTGCATCAAAATAACTTTGAGTTAACGTCCATGAAAGTAGAAAATAACTATTCTTACTATTTTCTCTCATTTTAGTAAGCTGGTCTCCAGACATTGTTTCTGGATCATTTATGTTTGAATATTTATTAAATATATTAAAATTTTGGCTTGAATACATACCACGTCCCCAATATTTAGTAAGATCAACATTATCATTTACGATAAATAATACTGCTGATTTTTTCCCACCTATAAACTTTCGAAGTGTGAGTGATGTTAAGTCTGTGCTAAAATCTGCACTAGGAGATGCATCTTTTATACAAAAAGCACTTTGCACCGTCTGTAACTTTTCAAACAATAACCCCCATTCTCGTTGATTAAGCACGGTAAAGTTTTGAGTATTATAAGCATAACTAAAGCCCACTATAACCAGTTCAGCATTTTTTTTAGTGTAACTATTAAGCGCTTCTATAATGGAATCTATAGATTCACCGTTAGCACCTTGCCAACCAAGAACTGGAATATTTCTATAATGTCCTGTATAGAATTTTCCATTTGTTAAGCACGGCCTAATATCAAAATATCTTATACCTAGTTCTAGTTGAGCTGATATAGGAAGAGTTTGTGTTTGAATGTCTGAGGAGGGTGAAAAAAAAGTCCCATCTTGACAAACACTCGTTCCTGAATCATGAGTTCCTGGAATGCATAAATTTCTTAGCGTTACATCACCTAAAGTATCAAGGTTATCATACATCCATGATTTGGCAGAATTACTAGATGCCGCTATGTTACAACTTGTTATACCGAAGTAAAGAAATATTGCCAAAATATTTCTTTTGTTCTTTAACACAATAACTGCCCACAAACAATGTTTACTTATACATTATGCAAGCAATACATTAACAAGTGGTTAAAAAATAATTTATAATTTTTACTTAGTAAAGCCAACCACTATCAAACAAAACCAAGCATACTGAATGGATTTTCGATGTAAGCTTTTAGAGCCTTTAAAAATGCTGCGCCAACTGCACCATCTAAGGCGCGATGATCAAGTGAAAGCGTACAAGTTACAACATTTGCAATCTCAATATTATTTGCACGAACGACAGGGCGCTGTTCACCCATGCCGATTGCAAGAATGCAGGCCTGAGGTGGGTTAATAATTGCATCAAAGTGTTTAACGCCAAACATACCTAAGTTAGAGATTGTAAAACTACCACCTTGATAAGCTTCTGGCGTTAATTTTCCAGCCCTAGCCTTTTGGGCTAAATCTTTTACTTCCAAGCTGATTTGAGTTAATGATTTCAGGTTTGCTGACTTTACCACTGGGGTCATTAATCCACCATCAATTGATACTGCTACGCAAATATCTGCTTGGGCGTAACGGCGCAAATAATCACCATGAAAAGTCACATTGGCATTAGGCTCATCAATTAATGCTAACGCCACTGCTTTAATAAAAAAGTCATTGACTGATAATTTAGTCTTAGAATTTGGCATAGCATTGATTTTGGTACGCAGACTTAGTAATTCATCTATTTCACAATCAATAGTTAGATAAAAATGTGGGATTGTCTGCTTAGCTTCGGTTAAACGTTTAGCAATAGTTTTGCGCATACCATTAAGCTTTATGTCTTCATATGAATTATCGCCAAAATTTAATGGCAAATTTTCTTTTGGACTAACCTTAGAAATGTTTTCAATATCAAACTTTACAATGCGTCCATAGGGGCCTGAACCTTGTATACTTTGCAAATCAACACCTTTTTCAATGGCTAGTCTTTTAGCTAGAGGGCTTGCAAGCACACGCTCATTAACACTATGGGTTGCAAAAATTTCTGATGTTACAATTTCTGGTTCTAGCTGTGTATCAATTGCTTTTGGTACAGGAATAACATTTGTTGTCATATCAATTGAAGATTCATCCTCGCCATCTTCTAATATAACAGCGATTAGTTGATTAACCTTAACATTATCAGTTCCTGCTGGTACAACAATTTTACCTAAAATGCCTTCATCTGCAGCCTCAACTTCCATTGTGGCTTTGTCAGTTTCAATTTCAGCTATTATTTCACCAGCTTGAATTTTATCACCTTCATTTTTTAGCCATTTAACTAGATTTCCTTCGGTCATAGTTGGGCTTAAGGCTGGCATTAGAATTTGAATTGGCATCAGTTAGTCCTTGTAATAAACAGTTTTTACAGCTTTAATCAATTTTTCAACATTTGGTAAAGCCAGCTTTTCTAAATTAGCTGCGTATGGTAATGGTACATCTTCAGCGCAAACCCGAACTGGGGGTGCGTCTAAATAATCAAATGCTTGGTCACATACCAAAGCGCAAATTTCCGCACCAATGCCGGCAAATGGCCAGCCTTCTTCTATATTAACCAAACGGTTGGTTTTACGCACAGATTCCAAAATTGTTACTGTATCAAGCTGGCGAATTGAACGTAAATCAATAACTTCGGCACTAATGCCCATTTCAGCCAAAGCATCCGCTGCTTCTAGGGCGTGGCGCACACAAATGGAAAATGCGGTAATTGTTACGTCTGTTCCTTCGCGAACCACTGCTGCCTTTCCAATTGGCACAATATGATCATCATCAGGCACATCAAAAGTTGAACCATAGATTAATTCATTTTCTAAAAAGATCACCGGATTGGGATCACGAATTGCTGATTTTAATAATCCTTTAGCATCAGCAGCACTGTATGGTGCAACTACTTTTAGTCCTGGAATATGGGCATACCAACTAGCAAAACATTGAGAATGCTGAGCGCCAACCCTTGATGCGGCACCATTAGGCCCACGAAAGACAATAGGGCAACCCATCTGCCCACCAGACATATACAAGGTCTTGGCAGCAGAATTAATAATATGGTCAATTGCTTGCATTGAAAAATTAAATGTCATAAATTCAACAACTGGACGTAACCCCAAAAAAGCAGCCCCTACCCCAATTCCTGCAAAACCATGCTCAGTAATTGGAGTATCAATAACACGTTTATCACCAAATTCTTGCAAAAGTCCTTGGGTAACCTTGTACGCTCCCTGGTATTCTGCAACTTCTTCACCCATTACAAAAACATTATTATCACGGCGCATTTCTTCGGCCATGGCATCACGTAAAGCTTCACGAACGGTTATGGCTGCCATTTACGCCTCTACCAAAATGTCTGTATAAAGTTCAGATAATTCTGGTTCAGGCGAACTTTTGGCAAATTCCATAACTTCTTTCATGATATCTCGTATTTGTTTTTCAATGGCTGCAAATTCTTCTTCTGCAATTTTAGCATCTCTAAGCCCAATATTACGAACAAAGTCTATGGCATCACGCTGAGTTTTAACTTCTTCAACTTCTTCTTTGGTGCGGTATTTTGCTGGATCTGACATTGAATGACCACGGTAACGATACGTTTTAAAATGTAGCAATGCTGGACCACTGCCTGAACGAGCATTTTCCAAGGCCCAATCGGCAGCTTCACGCACCTTAATAAGGTCCATACCATCAACAACTTTTCCAGGAATCCCCCAAGGTTCACCACGATTTTCAAAATTAGGGTTTGACGTTCCCCTGGCAGTTGAAGTGCCCATAGCATATTCATTATTTTCTATCACAAATACCACCGGTAATTTCCATAAAGCTGCTATGTTGAAAGTTTCATAGACTTGACCTTGGTTAGCTGCGCCATCACCCAAATAGACAACACAAACGCCATTATCACCTTTATATTTATGGGCAAATGCTAGACCTGCACCAATTGGCACTTGTGCCCCGACAATTCCGTGTCCGCCATAAAAACCTTTTTCTCGGCTAAACATATGCATAGAACCGCCCTTGCCTTTTGAGTATCCACCCGCTCTACCGGTTAATTCTGCCATTACTCCGCGGGGATCCATATCACAAGCAAGCATGTGGCCATGGTCACGATATGAGGTAATTACTGTATCTTGAGGTTGCATAGCCGACTGAATACCAACTACTACAGCTTCTTGACCAATATATAAGTGGCAAAACCCACCAATTAAACCCATACCATAAAGTTGAGCTGCACGTTCTTCGAAACGTCGAATCAACACCATTTGAGTATATGCGTTTAAAAGTGAATTTTTATCAAACAATCCCAAAGGATTAGATTTTGCATCAAATGAATTGGCCTGAGCGACGCGCGACATGCACACCTAAAAGTTAAATTCTATTTGTGTATTATTACAAAATTTTTGACAATTTGGCAAGATTTTGGTGTGCGGGTTCATATTGAATGAGACAGAATCGAGGTCTCCGATAAGGTATTTTTAATGTACGCCATAGGGGTTAAACCTTTCAAGTTCCGATGTGGTCTGTAGGTATTATATTTTACCAGAGCCTTACTTAGTGCTGCTTGCATGCCT
>CANMNU010000017.1 GCA_947499175.1 Alphaproteobacteria bacterium | reverse complement strand
TATTAAGGCTTACTTAAGTTTGTATGCAAAATTCGCGACAGTTGAGGTATACAAAGCAAACTTAGCATTTACTAAGCATCAATTTGAGTCAGCCAGCACTAAGCGTAGAGTTGGCGAAGAAACTGTAACTCAAGAGTCGTTAGCTGAGGCTAAGTACAGGGAGGCAGAGTCAAGGCTTGCAACTGGCTTATCTGATTTAGAAGCGGCAAGGGCTGTATTTGAGCAATTGACTGGACTTGTTGCGCCAGAATCTGTTGAGCGTCCTAAAGAACCGGTTGAGGTGCCACCATCTGCTGAATTATTGCAAGAAATTGCTTTAAGGGAAAACCCAAAAATAACCCAGGCAGTTGAGGCTTTGGCTTCTGCAAAACAAGATAAAAAAGTAAAAACTGGAACTTTGTTGCCTACTCTTGATTTGCAGGCATCTACCACAAAAACTATGGACAACACTACTAAAACAGTGAGCGAGCAAGGTAACAGAACAAAGTCGTTGCAAGTTAATAACCAGGTTGGTTTAACACTTGGCTTGCAATTATATGACGCTGGAATTAATCGTTCTCAACGTAGGCAGGCAAGTGAAATTATTGTTCAAAGTCGTATGGGTATTGAAAAAGCTCAGCAAGACCTTGTAAGAGACTGTAATCAAACTTATAGCGCATATTTATCCGCTAAAGTTAATATGGAAAGTACTCAAAAACAAGTTGCAGCACAGGAAGTTGCAGTTCAAGGTACCACCCAAGAAATGGCTGCAGGTACTAAAATTATGTTTGATGTTTTGAATGCTCAATCACAATTGTTGCAAGCAAAGCTTGATTTGATTACTGCTATACAAAATTATTATACGTATTTTTACCAAATGCTTTCATTGCAGGGCAAGTTAACGGCTACTGGATTAGAATTGCCAGTGGAAATTTTCCACCCAGAACAAAACTATAACGAGATTAAAAATAATTTCTAAAGCTTAATGTTACCTCTGGAGAAAGAATTGCATAAATCATAACGACAAGGGGTGCGGTTATGCATTTAACAGACAAGAGGGTTGGCAAGTTATTTTAGAAAATTCACGGCGTGAAGTGCTTCATTATTTTTAAATCCTCAAAAAAGCATCTTGCAAAAAGGAACGTCCGTACTACACTTGATCGTAGGGTTAATAATTATGAATTTTAATGAAAGAAGCACTGCCTAAAAAATTAATTAAAGCGACAGTTGCTGCTTTTTCTTTAATTGAAATGTCAATTGTTTTAGTGGTAATTGGCATTATAGCTGGGGCAGTTTTTAAAGGGCAGGAGCTTTTAGACAGCGCTAAGTTACGGTCAGTTGCACAAGATTTTCAGCACTATGCATTATCAGTTAACATGTATCAAGAAACTTATCAGGCTCTACCTGGTGATGACCCTAAGGCAAGTATGTATTTTTCTAATACCCAAAATGGAGATGGAAATGGTCAAATTAACGAACCTGAAGCTGATTTATTTTGGCAACATTTGGGCAAATCTTTAATTCTTAATACAGATGTAGCGCCAAGTTCAAAATTGGGGGGAATTTATAGGGTTGTTTTTCAGCCATCGGCAGAGATGCCTGGACATTGGTTCATTCTAGCTAAAGAAAATGGAGATGGTTTGCTTACCCCCAAGCAAGCGCAGGCTTTAAAAAATAAAATTGATCAGGGTAGTAATGCTACGAACCCAAGCCAAGGGCAATTAGTGGTAAAAGATGCGCAAAATGCTCCTGGGCGTTGTATTAGCAATGGTGCTTTAAATTTAGAAATTATGACAGCGGATTGTGTTGTCTATTATAAGTTTTAAAACAGATGCCCCATGGTTGGTTAATTCTTAATAAAGCTGTTGGCGTAACCTCAACCCAAGCTGGTGCTGCGGTTAAAAGACTATTTGGCCAAAAAAAAATTGGCCACGCTGGAACGCTTGATCCATTTGCCTGTGGAGTTTTGCCATTAGCTTTAGGCGAAGCAACTAAAGTTATGCCTTTTTTAATGAGTAATTCAAAGACTTATAAATTTAGCCTTGTTTTTGGTAGTCAAACTTCCACAGGTGATACTGAAGGTGAGGTAATTGTAACATCAGATAACCGGCCAACTTTAAAAGATTTGCAGCAATGCTTGTCCAATTTTACAGGCTTGATTGAACAAATACCGCCAACTTATTCAGCAATTAAAATTAAAGGGAAGCCAGCTTACGTTAGGGCTAGAGCTGGTGAAAATGTTATTATGCCACCACGTCAAGTTGAAATTCAAAGCTTAACTATTGATAGCTATGATGGCGAGGTGGCAGTTCTTACCGTAAATTGTGGTACTGGCACTTATGTGCGAACCTTAGGCAAAGATATTGCGATTTTTCTTGGGACAGTTGGTCATTTAACAACACTGCAACGCACCCGGGTAGGATTGTTCACGATTGATAATTCGATTTCACTGGAAAATATTCGAAAAATCGGCGATAATTTCCCACAAGGCGTTTTGTTGCCGATTGGAACTGTTCTGGACGACATCCCGGCAGTGTCTGTATCGCTACAAGAGGCTGTGAAGATTCGGCAAGGCCAAGTTGTTGCAGCTAATAAGGAAGATTCCTTAAAAGCTTCAGCCTGGTATGAAAACAGGCTTATTGCAGTTGGCCATGTGGTTGGTGGTTTGTTCCACCCGGATCGCGTGTTTAACATTTAAAAATAAAGGAACATTACGATGTCGATTAGTCCAGAACGTAAACAAGAAGTTATTAAAGAATTTGCAACTAAAGAAGGTGACACTGGTTCACCGGAGGTGCAAATTGCCATTATTTCAGAACGTATTAGAAATCTTTCAGAACATATGCAACAACATAAGCATGATTTACACTCACGTCGTGGATTGATAATGCTAGTTGGTCAGCGCCGTCGTTTGCTTGATTATTTAAAGCGTGTTGAAGATAATCGTTATCAGGTATTAATTAAACGCTTAAATATTCGTCGCTAAGTTTTTGTGGAATTATTTAAAATTTTTACAAATAAAATTTTCTATAAATGCTTCCAAATTACCGATGGAAGGGCACAGTTGGGCTCTTCCATTTTTTATTTTTTAACCCGTAAGGAATTTTATGTTTAATATAGTACGTGAAGAAATTGAATGGGCTGGCCGCAAGCTAGTACTTGAAACCGGAAAAATAGCGCGCCAGGCTGATGGTGCCGTAATGGCAACTTATGGTGGAACTACTGTATTGTGCACAGTGGTTGCACAAAAAAAAGCTAAAGCTGATGTTGATTTTTTCCCATTAACCGTTCAATACCAAGAAAAAACCTTTGCTGCTGGTAAAATTCCTGGTGGATTTTTAAGACGCGAAGGCAAACCAGCTGATTCTGAAGCTTTGAAATCAAGGTTAATTGACCGTCCTATTCGACCATTATTCCCGGAAGGTTTTCATAATGAAGTGCAAATTATTTGCACAGTTTTAGCCTGTGATTTTGAAAATGATACGGATATTACAGCATTAATTGGAGCATCTGCAGCGTTAGCTATTGCTGGAGTACCTTTTGCTGGCCCAGTTGGGGCTGCACGTATTGGTTATATAAACAATGAATTAGTGCTTAACCCAATACGCGAGGCCATGAAAAATTCATATTTAGATTTGGTGGTTGCTGGTACTAAAGAAGGCGTTCTGATGGTTGAATCAGAAGCAAAGGAATTATCAGAATCAGTAATGCTAGAAGCTGTAGAACTTGGGCATACTAGTTTTCAAGCAATAATTGGCATGATTGAAAAGCTAGCTAAAAAAGCAGGTAAACCAAAATGGGAAATGCCAAAAGCAGCTCCTGAAGCGGCTGAAATTGCAAAAAAAGTTACCAAAATTGCTGAAAAAGCTTTGCGTAAAGCTTACGCGATTAAACTTAAGCAAGATCGCTATAATGCAATTGATGCGGCTAAGGAATCTGTAAATGAAGGTTTGGCCGATTATCTACAAACTCACCCAAAATTAGTTGAAAGTGCTTTTAAAAATTTACAATCAGATATTTTGCGTGGTGACATTTTAAGTGACGCTAAACGACTTGATGGCCGTAAGTTAGATGAGATTCGCCAAATTGTAGCTGAAGTTGGAATTTTGCCACGTGCCCACGGTAGTGCGCTGTTTACCCGTGGTGAAACACAAGCACTAGTTGTTGCTACTCTTGGCACTGGTAAAGATGAACAAATGATAGATGCTCTTGAGGGCGAATACAAAGAACGTTTCTTGTTGCATTACAACTTCCCGCCATATTCAGTGGGTGAAACTGGTCGTATGGGTGGAGTTGGTCGTCGTGAAATAGGCCATGGAAAACTAGCTTGGCGTGCCATTAACCCGTTATTACCAACCAAAGAACAGTTCCCATATACCATTCGTGTAGTTTCGGAAATTACTGAATCAAATGGATCATCATCAATGGCAACTGTTTGTGGTACTTCATTGGCATTGATGGATGCCGGAGCTCCTATGAATAAATCTATTGCAGGTATTGCTATGGGATTAGTAAAAGATGGCAAGAAATACGCAGTACTTAGTGATATTTTAGGGGATGAAGATCACCTAGGTGATATGGATTTCAAAGTTGCTGGAACTAGTGATGGTATTACCGCTTTGCAAATGGATATTAAAATCACAAGCATTACTCATCCCATTATGGAAGAGGCTTTAATGCAAGCTAAGCAAGGGCGTTTACATATTTTAGGTGAGATGGCAAAAGCAATTGAATATTCACGTAGCCAGCTAAGTAATTATGCACCAAAAATGACTAGCTTTAAAATTAACCCTTCAAAAATTCGTGAAGTAATTGGTTCTGGTGGTAAAGTTATTCGCGAAATCTGCGAAACCACGGGCGCTAAGGTTGATATTGAAGATGATGGCCAAGTAACGGTTGCAGGGGTTACCCAAGAATCAATGGATGCTGCTGTAAAAATGATTCAGGCAATAGCACTAGATCCAGAAATTGGTGGAATTTATGAAGGTAAGGTTGTTAAAACGACTGATTTTGGTGCGTTTGTAAACTTTATGGGTGGACGAGATGGTTTGGTACACATTAGTGAATTAGCCCAATCTAGGGTAAATAAAACTGAAGATGTGGTAAAACTTGGCGATGTTGTTCAAGTAAAAGTTTTAGGTTTTGATGACCGCGGTAAAATAAAATTAAGCATGAAGGCCGTTAACCAGGGATAAATCTGGTTGAATTAATGCCATAAAATACGCTTTACCAAATTGGTGGGGCGTATTTTAGTATAGTGACTCCTTGAATTTCTCAAAATTAAAAATATGCAACAGGTTGTGTGTTTACCATTTATAAACTTTTATAGAATAGTATTTTTATAGGACAAATTAATAAATGGGCGAAATATATGACCTACTCTCACAATGGTAATTTTCTGGCAGACGCAATTGCTGTAATGATACTGTTACTTATGCCAATGGCCCTGCCAATTATACGTAGCATTCCAGGATTCAATCTTTCTAAAATGTCATCTATTGGTGGCGGGATGGCTATTGGAGCAGTCTTTGCTTTTTTAATTCCTGATTTAATGGGCAAAATTCACAATGTGGCAGCAGAAACTAATATTGAATTTTTAAAACAAAAACATCACTTACTATTTGTGGTGTTTTCTACATTTTTAGTAGCTTTTTGTACTATGTACGCTTTAGAAAAAGTGGCCCTTGAAAAGACAAAAAACAAATCAGAACCAAGTACTTTCGTGTTCTACTTACACATGGGCATACTTTGTGCATCACTAATTGCATTTGTTGGTTTATTTCCAGCACTTTCAAGAGTTAGTTTTTATGCTGTGGGTATTCTTTGTTCAGTTATGGTATTTCAAATATTTTTAGAAGAAGTTTCTTTGTTAAAACATTTTGGGGGGCTTTATTCCCATGTGGGTCGCTATATTGTTATGATCGCAATCGTTATTGGATGGATTATTGGCTTAAAATTTATTGACCAAGAAACCACAGTATTTACTTTAATGGCTCAAGCTTTTGTGACTGGAATGATTCTTACGGCAGTAATTAAAGGTGAATTTGACATGATTAATCAAGCTAATAATTATATTATTTTTATTATTTCAGCGACAATCAATACATCTATCGTGTTAACGCTAATGTTAATTGGAGATGCCCACGAGGCAAGAAAAGCAGAAAAACCACTGTCTTCTGAAATAAAGCAAACTGAAGCTGTTCAAGTTGTTGTGCAGCCAACGGTTGCTAACAATGAGACAACGGTACAAGTTGGTGAAGTAATAGCTGATCAGCCAGCATCACAGTAAAACAATTACTCTTAATATAACTATTAAATTTTAACTATTTATTAACTTTTATTTTTTATTGTTAGAAATACGGAAACATAAAATACAAATAATAAAAGGAGAATTATTAAAATGATAAAAAGTAGTTATTTAAAAATGTTGCTAGGGTTAGCTGTAGTTGTATCTGCCAACGGGGAAGCAGCTCAATACGCGAGTGGGTTTTTTTCATTAGGAGAGAAAGTAGTCCGTAGTCAAGCTTTGAAGCTTGGCTTCATTAGACCAAGTCTGGATGTGATGGCGAATTTACCAAAATTTAATGTGCCAGTTGTTAATAAAAGTGACCTACCTAGGTCAATTGACCTTCGTGGCACTGGTTTTTTGCCGCCTATTTATAGCCAGGGTAATTTAGGCTCTTGCACTGCTAATGCAGGAGGAGCAGCTGTTCAATATGCTATAGCTAAGTCTGGGATAAAAGACTTTTATCCATCACGTCTTTTTCTATATTATTATGAGCGTGCCGAACTTGGAACAACAGGAACTGATAGCGGAGCTATGCTTTACAATATTCCAGACGTGTTAAAAAATAAAGGAATTTGTAGGGAAAGCACATGGCCATACAGTGATGATATTTGTGAACCACAAGCGCGTTTTAAAATGGAGCCATCCACAGAAGCTATTAACGAAGCACTGTCACATAAAATTGGCATGTATCATGGACTTGTTAATGTAGAAACAAAGAACACAGATAATCCTCTTGATAGCTTAGCGGATTTAAAAACCGTTTTAGCAGGAGGAACACCTGTATTTTTTGGGTTTAATTGGTACCCGTCTTTTGATAAGACAATTGTCAATCTTGATAGTTCAGGTATTATGCCTTTACCGTTAAACGATGGTAAAGCTATTACAGAGGAGTCTGATGACGGCCATGCAGTTTTAGCTGTTGGATATGATGATACTATGTCACCACCTAGTATTATCATACGAAATTCTTGGAGCCATCACTGGGGACAAGAAGGATACGGGTTTATGCCTCAGCAATTCCTGACTATGCAAGATAAAAGCGGAAGTGCATGTGCTGGGTTTTATGCTATTGATGAAATAACAATAAATCACAAAAAATAAAATTCAATATGGTGATTTTTAAGGTGTAAGTTAATTATTGTTATGTGAGAGTTTACACATAACAATAATTGTTGTAAAAGTCTGTAATTCAACTTACTATTAGTGACAATAATCAGGAGGTTACATGGCACGAGTTACGGTTGAAGATTGCGTTTTAAAAGTACCTAATCGTTTTAAATTGGTTGCTTTTGCAGCTAAGCGCGCCCGCGAAATTTCTGCTGGATCAAGCATTACGGTTTCACGTGATAATGATAAAAACCCAGTAGTAGCTTTACGTGAAATTGCCGAAGGCAACATTAACCTAGTTGTTATGGAAGAGGGTATTATCAAAGCGTTGCAAAGAGCTGTTTTTACTGATGAGCCAGAGATAAGTATTGGTGATGATCTGCTTGAAGTTATGAAAGACGCAAGTCAGTGGCATAAAGATGAGCCAACCCCAAAATTTAAAGATACTGAATTTGATGACGAAGCTCTCGAAGATTAATTAAAAACTGGCTAAGCTGAAACTAGGTAAATTTTTTAGAAAGTTACTGTGAAAACAGTTGAGCGTAAGCCAGTAGTTCGCCAGTATGAGCTCGTTGAAAAAGTTAAACGGTATGACCCCCACACTAATGAGGGTCTTCTAAACAAAGCGTACGTGTTTTGTATGAAGGTCCATGGGCAACAGCTGCGTGCATCAGGCGATCCTTATTTTTATCATCCGTTAGAAGTGGCAAATATCCTAGCGGACATGCGTTTGGATCATTATTCAATAATTACCGCATTGCTACACGATACTATTGAAGATACCTTAACTACCTATGAAGAAATTGAGAGCTTGTTCGGCGCCGAAATAGCTAAAATGGTTGATGGGGTAACCAAGCTTTCAAAGTTAGAATTACAATCAGCGTCAACTCCACAAGCAGAAAATTTTCGTAAACTGTTCTTAGCTATGTCAAATGATATACGTGTATTGTTGGTCAAGCTTGCTGACCGCTTACATAACATGCGAACCCTGTATTTCATTAAAGATCCGGACAAACGAGCGCGCATAGCTCGTGAAACTTTAGAAATATATGCACCATTGGCTAGTCGGATTGGTATTACCAAATTTAAAGATGAGTTGCAAAATTATGCGTTTGAACATTTGTACCCAAATGAACACGCTGTTGTAATGGAAAAATTAGCAAGTATGCCGCAATCTCAACAAATGATTGAAAATATCAATACAGATATTACTAATGTTTTAGAAATTGGCGGATTAAGTGGACAAATTTTTGGGCGAGAAAAAACTCCATATTCAATTTGGAAAAAAATGCAAAAGCGAAATATAACTTTTGAGCAACTGTCTGATTTGATGGCTTTTCGTGTGGTTGTAGATAGTTTGCAAGAATGCTATCAAGCTTTGGGATTGATTCATAGTAATTATATTATGGTCCCTGGACGTTTTAAAGATTACATTAGTACACCTAAAGCTAATGGTTACCAATCACTACATACTACTTTGATTGGACCTTATAATCAAAAAATTGAAACGCAAATTCGTACTAAAAAAATGCATGAAGTTTGCGAGCTTGGAGTTGCGGCTCATTGGAATTATAAACAACACAGTAAAGAAGATGAGTTGGTGAATGTGCATGATGGTACTCAGTATAGCTGGGTCAGAAGTTTGCTTGAAATTTTAGAGCATGCAGACACTCCTGATGAATTTTTAGAACATACAAAACTGGAGATGTTTAATGACCAAGTATTTTGCTTTACGCCTAAGGGTGATGTGATTGCATTACCCAAAAGTGCTTGTGTGCTTGATTTTGCTTACGCAATTCATGGTGAAGTAGGTAACCATACGGTTGGTGCTAAAATTAACGGTAAACAGGTTCCATTGCGTACAGAGCTTTGTAATGGGGATCAAGTTGAAGTCATTACGTCTAGGCAGCAATGCCCATCACCCAGCTGGGAAAGATATGTTGTAACAGGTAAAGCTAAAGCACAAATTCGTAAATTTATTCGAATTGAAAAACGTGACCAGTTTTTAGAATTAGGCAGTAATATTTTGCATAAGGTGCTAAATAAAGAAAACTGCACCTATGATGA
This sequence comes from Alphaproteobacteria bacterium, assembly GCA_947499175.1. GTDB lineage: Bacteria > Pseudomonadota > Alphaproteobacteria > Paracaedibacterales > CAITNM01 > CAITNM01. The sequence goes on along the minus strand of CANMNU010000017.1, from coordinate 7,027 downwards.
AAAAATTTTAGCCAAAAGTGTTAAGGATACTAATTACCAAAATGTTGAAGATATTTTAATTGCTATTGGCGAAGGTATGCTAAGTGCTAAAGAAGTAGTTAAATATTTCAAACCATATGTTGTGCCCACAGCCTCACAAGAATTAATTAAAATAAAGTTTGCTAAGCAACAGGATGTTTCTACAAAAATTCCTATTAACGGCTTAATTCCAGGAATGGCAATACATTATGCTGGTTGTTGTCATCCTTTGCCAGGGGATAGTATTACAGGGATCGTTCATACTGGCAAAGGCATTACTATTCACACTCACGATTGCCAGCAACTTGTTGTCAACGCTAATGAAGATGAGTTTTTAGATCTGACTTGGAGTGATACCCCCAACCAAGAATTTAATGGTCGTTTAAAAATTACTTTTGTTAATAATCAAGGAGCGCTTGCTTTAATTACCACAGCAATTAGTAAATGTGACGCCAATATTAACAACCTAAAAATTATTAATCGCAGTTCAGATTTTTGGGAAATTTTAACAGATGTTGCTGTAAAGAGTAGTGAACAGTTACAAACTGTGAAGGCCAGCTTGAGAACACTAAGCATTGTTAGCCAGGTAGAACGCCAGTGATTTTAGGTGTTGGCTGTGATTTGTGTGATATTAACAGAATTGAAAAATTAATTGCTGAATATGGCGAAAAATTTTTGAGTAAGGTTTTTTTGCCGTCAGAACGGGAGCGCTTGCAAAATCGTGTGCCTATTGCTTCTGGGTTTGCTAAGGTTTTTGCAGCCAAAGAGGCTCTAATTAAAGCTTTAGGTGAAAGTACTGATATTTCTTGGCACGATATTGAAATTATTAAAAATTATTTGGGTCGCCCAGAATATATTTTACAAAAAGTAGCCCATGCAACAGCACAAAAGTTGGCTGGAGGTCAATACCAGCTTCATTTAAGCCTAAGTGATGAATTTCCTTATGCTATGGCATATGCTATTTTTTGCAAATCCATTTAATAGATAATTAATTATATTTGTGCTACATTATAGCCATAATGGTGCTGCAGCGTTTGTGCGAGTGTCATTCCCTTGGCCCAGTTTACATCCTCGGGAGCTGTCCCTGGCAAGGTCGTGATCTTGTTATATGGCGCCCACCTGGTTTTTTGGCCACGAGAGGATAATATATTCTACGGCGCAGGTGGCACCATTTGTTAATTTTGGAGTTTTAGTGACAATTATTACCCGTTTTCAGGGGGCTGCTGCTGTTATAACGCTTAATCGTCCACAATGTTACAATGCTATTGATTTAGATACTATCAGCCAAATTGCTGCATTTCTAAATGAAATTCGTGAAAATAATTTAGTTAAAAAAATAATCATTACTTCTGATCATCCAAAAGCATTTTGCGCCGGTGGTGATATTCGTGCAGCCTATGAAGCTCTAAAAAATACTGATCTTCAGCATGGGGTAAGGTTTTTTGAAGCTGAATACCAGTTAGTTTATAATTTATCAAATTACACGAAACCTGTAATTTCTTTAGTGAATGGTATGTGCTTTGGTGGAGGCATGGGACTTTCAATGCATAACCAATTTCGCGTAATTACTGAAAACGCCATATTGGGAATGCCAGAAACTATTATTGGATTTTTTCCTGATGTGGGAGCAAGCTACCGTTTTTCACAATTTCCAAGGTCTTTTGCAAATTTTTATGGGTTAACTGGGTATAATATACCCTTAAGTCATGCACTAAAATGGAATATGGCTGATTATTTTGTGCCGGCAGCTTTATTGCAGGAATTATTAGCGGCTTTGTGCATGGAAAATGGTGATAACCACCATATAATTGAACAATTTGCATGTACTGCATCTGAGCTACCAATTTTTAATGAAATTTTTATTGAAAATATATTTTCAAAAACTCTGCCAAAAATTTTTGATGCATTGCAAAACTGTGATAATCCTGATTCGCAAAAACTACTGAGTGATTTACAAGCAAGATCACCGCTAAGTTTGGCGGTTACTGCTAAATTGATTGAAATAGGGCAGTACCTTGATTTAAAAAAATCATTGAAGCTTGATGAAATTTTGGCAAAAAATTTTATGATAAATCCTGACCTTAAAGAAGGAATTCGTGCTCAAGTAATTGATAAGGATCGACAACCGCAATGGCATTACAAAATGGCAGATATCAATGAAGAAATTGTTAGGGATTTTTTTATTCCAACTTATTCAGATTGTGAAGTGTGCTAGTAAGACTAGTAACCCCTTAAAATTGTACAATTAAACGGTTACAATTTGTGGTATTTTTACACGAATTTCCTTCTTGGCTTTTCTCATTGGAAGTCCTGCATATACCCTTTTAATTGCAACCACGCCAACTAAACCACTAAATTTTTGTAAAGTTCTTGAGGCTATTAGTTCAAACCAAGGCCACGTATTGTTTGGTGAATTTTTATAAGGAAAAGAGTACAACCCACGCACTACTTCAATTGGTACAAATTCGTATTTTCTTAAAATATTGGAAAGTTGAGTAAGTGTATATGGTTGACCAAAACCAAGCGGCGTTTTATCACTGTGCACCCAAATACCGCGGCGATTTGGTACAATTACTATTAAACGTCCTTCTGGACGCAGACTGCGATAACTTTCTTCAAGAATGTGGCCTGTATTTTGTGCATATTCAAGGCCATGTATAATAATGATTTCATCAAATACATTATCTGCAAATGGCCATTCCCCTTCATAAGACAGCACTGTTCGATTATTTTTTGAGTTAGGCCACGCAAGCACTCCAATATGTCCAAGCATAAGCAAAAATTCATTCTTAGTATTATCTGCATAAGGTGTACCAAAACCAACAAATAAAGTTTTTGTGTCTTTATTGTTAAGGCGTAACTTACTTAGAATTTTTTGCAAAATACAGCGAATATTATTTGATTCTGGCGCTTGATAAAATTCTTTTAAATCAACAACGTCAACACTCATTAGCTTAGGCTTTTTCTAAATCGTGGAATTGAAACACTGGATAAGATCCCCATGCTAAGCATCAGCGTTATCATAGCAGTTCCACCGTATGACATAAATGGCAAAGGTATTCCAACGACAGGTAAAAGCCCCATTACCATAGACATATTAATGAATACATATAAAAATAATGTGGTTGTAATTCCAATTGCGACTAATTTTCCAAACTTTTGTTTGTTATCTTCAGCAACAGCAAAGCCCCAGAAAAATAAAATACAAAATAAACTTATAACAACCAAACAACCTATAAATCCAAACTCTTCAGCGAACATAGTAAAAATAAAATCTGTTTGCTTTTCAGGCAAAAAGTTCAAGTGGCTTTGTGTTCCTTTGAGCCAGCCTTTGCCAGTAAATCCACCTGATCCTAGGGCAATTTTTGCTTGAGAAATGTGGTAACCAGCATGAGTTGGATCACTTTCAGGGTTTAAAAATATTAAAATACGTTTTTGCTGATATTCATATAAGAAATTCCACAGTATAGGAACTGCTGCTGCAACAATTGCAAATCCCATTGCAAAAAACCACCATGGCACGCCACTTACAAAAAATATTGCTAACCCTGAACCAAGCAGTAATATGGCTGTGCCAAGATCAGGTTGGCGCATTACAAGTAGCACAGGCACAAACATTAGCAACATTGGAATTACTAAATTTTTTAAACGCCGAGTTTCTTCTATTTCTAAAAAGCTAAAATAACGAGCTAAAGCTAGAATTAAAGCTACCCGCATTAATTCTGAAGGTTGTAGGTTAAAAATATATAAATCAAGCCAACGTTGAGCCCCCATACCAACAAAACCCATGAGCTCTACTAGCACTAACATCAATAAAATTACTGCATAAATTAAATAAGCATGCATTGACCACCAACGGATATCACTGGCAGCAATTATTCCAAAAATAAGTAGTCCCAGTAAAAATCTTAGAAATTGTTTAACTACCCATGGGTGAATATTTCCATTAGCAGCAGAGAATAACGTGACAAGGCTAATAAAAACAATCGCCATAATCACGCAAACAACAGTTATATTAACGTACAAAATTCTTCTTAAATCAAACATCTATGTCTCTTGCGGCGGTTAAAATGTCTCTGCCTATGGGTGATGCAACCCGGCCACCACTCATTCCATGTTCAACAATTACAGCTACAGCGTGTTTAGGGTTTTCCAAAGGGGCAAAACCAACAAAAAGGGCATGATCCTTTAGGTGGTATGGTAAATCAGCGTAACTACCATCATTTCTTTGTTGCATAGTAATACGGCTAACTTGAGTGCTTCCTGTTTTGCCACCAAAACTCCATTCATCTGGATTAGGGGGGCGCGCACCATAAGCAGTGCCACCAGGTTGATTAACGCAACCAGCCATACCCTGGTGCATTAATGCTAACCATGACTGTTCAATACCTTCAATATATTTAACTGGTTCAAAAGTTTCAGTTGCAACCAAATGTGGCTTAATAATTTTGCCCCCGTTTACTAGCATTGCCATCATTCGCACAAGCTGTAATGGTGTTGATAAAATTACCCCCTGCCCAATTGACATGTTGATTGCTTGGCCTTTTTGTGTAAAAAATCCTTTGCGAAATTTTGCCCATTCTAGCGTTGGGATAAGCCCCTTTTTTTCACCAAATAATTCAATTCCAGTTAGTTCACCAAAACCTAAACGTGAGGCCATTTCAGAAATTTTTAAGGCGCCTAATTGTATTGCCACATGGTAAAAATATACATCGCATGATTTGGCAATTGCACTTTCTAAATTAACTGCGCCGTGACCACCAATTTTCCAGGTCCAGCAATGGAACCGATGCTTGCCTAAGTCATAATGTCCAGGGCAATGTACTTGATTTTTTGGGTCAATAAGCCCTTCCTTTAAAGCAGCTAAAGCAACAACCATTTTAAATGTTGAGCCAGGAGAATATTGTCCAGTCAAAGTTTTATTTGTTAAGGGTTTGTCTGCATGTCTTAAAAGATTTTTCCAATCACTATTTTGAATACCTTTTACAAACATATTACTATCATACCCAGGGTGAGAAGCCATAGCTTTGATTGCCCCACTTTTAACGTTCATAATAATAGCAGCGGCACTTCGGTGTTGACTTAAGGTTTGCGCAACTTGTTCTTGTAGTTCAAGGTTTAGTGTTAAATGCAAGTCTTGGCCAACCTTAGGTGGTGTATGGTCAATTACACGAACAATTCTACGTCTAGCGTTAACTTCTACCCTTTGCATTCCGGGTTCTCCATCGAGCAGACATTGAAATTTCTTTTCCAAACCATTCTTACCTATTCGAAGACCAGGTATGGGAGCTAGCTTATAGTCATCCAAATCCTTTTGAGAAGCTTGGGCAACATACCCCACTAAATGACACAGACTTTGGGGGCTAACGTACTGACGCACTTGGGCTTTTTCAATTAATAACCCCGGCAAATCAGGAAATTTTAGCTGTAGCGCTGCCATTTCATCCCAAGTTAAGCTTTCCTTCACAACAGATGCAATTTTAGACTGTTGCATAAGCTGTTTTTTTAATTCATCTGCCTGATAATCACTAAGGTTTAGTAGTGATTGTAAAATTGGAATTTCGTTTGCAATATCAAAGGTTGGATCAGGCGTAATTAGACAACGATAAACATTTTGGTTCATTGCTAAAGTTTTACCGGTGCAATCAACAATTTGCCCCCTGGGTGGAGCGATTAGGCGCGTTTGAATACGATTGCGGTCAGATAATGTGCGGTAATGATCTCGATTAAATATTTGCAAATGAATCAAACGTCCAAGTAGACCGGTTAACAATATCCCCTTGCCTACACCTAAAATGAAACTTCGGCGTTTAAAAACATCTTTAAAAATTTCATCGATCATAATGTTGCAAAAATTTAAAAATGAATGGGTAAAGTGAAAATGTTAGTGCAAAACTAAAAACAAGTTTGAGTGATAAAACAATTTGCTGATTAATAAGAAAATGCAAAACATATTCAAATTGATTAACCAAAATAATAACCCCCAAAAACACTAGCCAACGTATGTATTGATTGTTAACCTGAAGGTAGCGTTTTTGAGTATTTAGTGTCACAAAGGTTAGTAAAATTAAAAAACTATGAAATCCAAACGGCAAGTGGTAAATTGCATCCCAAAAAAAGCCAAACACAATGAACATTTGTAAGTCACAAGGCAAAGGAGTATAAAGTATCCAGCGGTAAATAGCTATTAAAGTTGTTTGCAGGCGTATGCCATTGCCTTGGAACAAAATTAATGCATCCAATAAATTGCAGCAGGCAAAAAAGCCAAAACGCCATATAAAGGCGGTTAAATTATCGTTCCACTTGATCATAGAGTATCGTTACAATTTCAAGTTTGTGAAAGACCACAAAGGGCTTAATGGTAATTTCATCATCTTTAATAGATAATACTGTACCTACTGGCAAATCAGGAGGAAAAATCCCACCAATACCTGATGTTACCAATACATCTCCCACTTCTGGTGGGCGTTTGTAACTGTTAGTAATCATTTCTCTGCTTTGTAAGTGCTCTAATGTCATTACTGAAGCACCGCTGCCAACAGCAACAGCATTTTCGCCTGTTTCAAGAATTTTAACAGGTACTCTTGATACCATATCTGTAATTAACATTATACGCAGTAAGCAGTTAGAGCTTTCAATGACCCTACCAACTAAGCCTTTTTCACTTAATGCCACGTTATCTTTTTTTAAGGTAATGTCTGTTGGGGCACTGATGATAATCTGAGCGTTGTAAAAACCAATTGGTGATCCGTAAACTTTAACTGTAACCTTATCAAAATCCTTGGGGGTGCTAAAATTTGTTAAAGGTATAAGCTGATTGATGGTTTTTTGAGTTGCGGTCAGCTCAAGCTTAACTTGCTGTAATTCTGTTTCAATTTTTTCTAAATTCTCAAGGCGCTTATTTATGGTTTTACGAGTGTAAAACCAACTGCTTATGCTCTGAAACGCATTTTCTATTTTATTAAAAAATTTATTGACGTTACCTATTGGTTGAATCACGTAATACGAA
>CANMNU010000016.1 GCA_947499175.1 Alphaproteobacteria bacterium | reverse complement strand
TGGAGATACCGTCTTGATCGTCAACACCTAATTTAAAAAAGATTCAATTTTTTTACTCCCTCAAAACGCCGGTCATGTATTTTTCATATGGGGGCTCATCGCTGCCCCCACACCCCTGCTATGATACTTATAAACATAAATTAAGAGTTTTGCTCCAACAACCATCATGATAAATAATCATACCGAACAGGCTGGGAAGCCGATGACGGTAACATGAATTAAGGCTGGCCTTGTGTTTTAAAAAACGTAAGGTCAGTTTTTATTGGGCAAGATGATACGTTTTAAGAGCAACAAAAACAGAGGCTCGACATTTAAATCAAGCTCAAAATTGTACAAAAATAAAATCTGTTTTGTCCTTTAGTCTTAATTAATCCATGTTTTTGCCTCACATTCAAAGGGCTTTTGATGCTTCAGTACACCAAAAATAATATGCAATAATTTCCGCATCGCCGCAATTAACGCCACTATTTTCTTCTTGCCCTTTTTCAACAAACGTTCATAAAAAGCTTTTATAACAGGATTATGTCGAATCGCCACAAGGGCGGGCATATACAAAGCTTTTCGAAGACGCACATTACCCGCTTTTGATAAAGAACCATTGCATTTCAACGACGAACCCGATTGACGAACAGATGGAGTTAAGCCTGCAAAAGCAGCCATTTGTTTTGCATTTTCAAAGGCACTTACATCAGGCATTTCTGACAAAATAGCCACCGAACTTTTAAAACCAACACCTTTAATGCTTTCTAGCAGCTCTTCTTTTTTACCTAAATCATCGTTTGAGTCAATGAGAGCTTTTATTTGTTTTTCAACGTCCTCAATTTGTTTCTCATAATTTTCAACAAGTTTTTTCCATGTTTTAAAGGAACTTTTCTTATCACTTAACTTTTCCATGCGATTTTTACAGCGCTGCTTATCATCTATCAGATCTTGTAAACACCGATAAAGATCGCGTATTTCTTGTGTTTCTGGCGGTGGGGCAAGCCAAGGTTCAGGATTATGTGCTTTGCAAAAACGGGCAATAATACCTGCATCAACTTTATCTGTTTTAACACGAACCCCTTCACTACGTGCAAAAGCTTTGATTCGCGATGGATTCACAACACTGACCTTGATGTTGTTGTTTAGTAAAAATAAAGTCAAATCTTCGCCATAACGACCTGTTGCTTCTAGGCACACATGGGCTAATAAAGCATCAAAAGAGTTAAGCCATTTTTTAAAAGTAACGAATCCTTTTTCGTCATTTGTAAAGACTGCATGTTTACCTTTATCCATTTGATTGATAAGAAATACATCAAATTTTAGTTTTGAAATATCAACGCCGACTTCCATTTTTGCCTCCATTGGGTTAGTATAATTATCGAGGAACGTTCAACATTCATGCCACCCTTGTAAATACATGATCATCTTGAAAAAGAGTCATATGATACCGTCCGGCCTTTGAACGTATAGGAAAAGGGACCTTATCTCCACCGCAGGCTCTAAGCCTTAGTTCAGTTACAGGTTCACCTTTTCCTCCTCAAAATCCAAGCTATAGATATTGAGGTTATTTTCAAGATACAAGAATTCATAGGTGGGAAATTTACAGCTATAGGTGTTGTTGTTGTAGCGTTTATATTTACATTAAGGTTAGTAGAAAGTTGGTTCAGGTTTGCTAGAGAGGTATCTATGGAAGCATTTAGAGCTATATAATGTTGATCTGTTTGCATTGCTGATCTGGCACTTATGCCTGCGAACAATTCCATGTTTGCAATTGATACATCAGTACTCAAAGCATCATTTGGCGCATTTGCTATGTCAGCTTTGTATTTTGTAAGTATACTTGGGTTATTGTATTGCGTTACGTACGCAAGGTCTGCAGCCATCTGATTATTTACTAGGGCCATAATACCGTTCCAGGCATTTTGGTTCTCTTGAAAAATTGGCCCACGAGCAATATTAACATCATTAATGCTAGCGTTAAATGCAAATTGCCGTTCGTATGCCTCAGCTGGGACGTTGGATCCTTGATTTAAAAGTACAGCTCTTATGTTGCTATCAAAAGTGCTTAATATGTTTTGTATACCAGGCAAATTCTTAAGGTATGAGTTTTGCTGGTAAAGTGAAAATGCAGAATCATTTACACATGTATAAATTAAACGAGATTTGCCAGCAATCTCACTAATAACCGCATTCCTAGCAACTTGTTTTTGGTTTTCAGCGAATGCCTTTTGTGTTGCTATTTTTTGTTCTACGAAATATCTATTAGCCAGAGTTACCGCGGAATCTTTGCTTAAACCAATATAACTTGTAGGGTTGTTATCTATTAAGTACTTCTGGCCTAAGGCAAGTATCTTTCTTGTAATGCTCCCAACATCCTTATTAGCATTTGTTGCTCTAAGTCCCTCTTTAATTCCTTCTTGAAATACAAACATTGTCAATCCTGCTTCAGAAAGAAATGCAGGTGGAAAAGGTAGAGTTATTGCAAAAAAACTGCAGTTGATACATATTTCATTATTGTGAAATCGTCATCAGACATATTCCACGTTATTTGACCTACATTCTTGTATCCACTCACAAATGCATCATAATTAACTAAATATGAGTTTTGTGAGTCATTTGATACCAATCCGTTATATTGGTTCTTAAAATCAGCGTTATTTGCCATCAACCAATTCCAGTTTGGTATTGGTTGCGCGGGTAATTTATTGACCAAACTAGAAACGTTTGGATCATTCGGGTCTAAATTAGCAAAACTAGCATAACCTTTGAAGGAACACGCCATTAATGCAATTGCCATAAATGCAAGTTTTGTTATTTTTTTCTTTTTCATTTTTATCTCCGTTAGTGGTTGTTTAGTTGGTTAACTTGTTCAGAGTACAGCTAATTAGTTAACAAATTATTAGTAATCAATACTTATTTGGCATTCCAGTCGTTTTTGTCGCATCGGTTGAAGATGCAACAGAACCAATTCATTTGGCAAACCACTAATAAAGTAGGATAATTAAAGGCATAAAGATCAAGGCTTGCTATTGCTTTTATCCAGAAAATGTAGTAATTAAATACTTATTTTGAACAATATATACATATGAAAATCAACATCAAACGACTTAGAAAAATAAACTTACCTGCTTATGCCACTGCTGACAGTGCTGGTATGGATCTATTTGCCGCAATAGACGCGCCAATGGTAATTAATCCAGGAAAAAGGTTGCTTATACCAACGGGTATAGCAATAGCTTTACCAAAAGGTTTTGAAGCACAAATTCGCCCACGTTCTGGTTTGGCCATAAAAAACGGAATTACACTTGTAAATTCTCCTGGAACTATCGATGCTGATTACCGTGGTGAAATTGCCGTAATTGTTATTAACCATGGGGAGGATTCGTTTACAGTAGAGCCTGAAATGCGCATTGCCCAAATGGTAATAGCAGCATACCAACGTATGGATTGGCATGAAGTTGATGATTTGGATGAAACAGAACGAGGCACAGGAGGCTTTGGATCAACCGGATGCTAATTCGCTTTTTCATCATTTTATGTTGTGGCCTGCTACTTGCAAAACAAGTCCCCACACTTTCACGGTTTGCCTCCCTGCGTTCTAATTCAGTACATACCCATGTCGGCCCTGGTAATAATTACCAAATTGAATGGAGACTTATCCGCCAAGGATTACCTGTTGAAATTATTGCAGAGTTTGACACCTGGAGACGCATCCGTGATCATCAAGGCACAGAAGGTTGGGTGCACAAAAGCTTACTTTCAGGTAAACGTACAATTATTGTTATGGGTAGCATACAGAATTTATATGAAAAACCTGATTTACAAAGCACAGTCGTAGCACGCATGGAACCAGGGGTAATTGCAACCATTACTGAAGTCCAGCCTAACTGGTGCAAAGTCGACATTCGCAATGACCAGGGTCGTTTTAAAGGCTGGGTTTCACGCAAAGATGTTTGGGGCATCTATGCCAACGAGTCTAAAATCTAAAAATCAGCAATTCTCATTTTAACGTAATACGTTGTTTCTGAGTGGATTGCATCAACCACCAGCTTACACTGGTACTCCTCGCAATGATAATGATGCGTATTTACTAGGTTTCGTCATCACGAGGCCATTTAGGGCCGTGGTGATCCAGTGAAAAAAGCATTGCATTACTTTAAAATGAGAATTGCTGATTAAAAATTAATCCTACTTTACAAATCGTGCAGCAAGATCAGTCTTGTGTTCAGGTGTTAACGTTGTCTTGTTTAACTCATCAGTTAATTCTTGAAAACGTCCACCTAGATTATCTGCAAGGAATCGTTCCGTTACCCCATAGAAAGCAAACTTATTTTCAGGGCGCACAAAACCATGCCCTTCATCCATAAATAACATATAAATATACGGCAAATTTTTTGCTTTCATAGCAGCAACAATTTGCTCAGATTCTGCCTGTTTAACCCTAGGATCTTTTTCACCTTGAGCAATTAAAACCGGTATTTTGATTTTATCAACATGAGTTAAAGGTGAACGTTGGGTTAGTAATTCCTTGCCTTCCGATGTTCTTGGGTCCCCGACTCTCCTATAAAGCATCTCTAGAAATGAAGCCCAATATGGCGGAACAGAATCTAAAAGAGTTTGCAGGTTTGACGGTCCAACAATATCTACAGCACACTTGAACACGTCGCCTGAATTGGTCGCCCCCCAAAGTGCCGCATAACCTCCATAACTACCGCCATATATAGCAATTTTAGTTGGATCAGCAATACCTTCTTTAATTGCCCATTTTACTGCATCAAGCAAGTCTTCATGCATTTTTCGCCCCCATTCACAATTACCCATGTTAATGAAAGCTTTCCCGTAACCTGTAGAAGCCCTGTAATTTACTTGGAGAACTGCATAACCTCTATTTACAAGCCATTGAACTTCTGGACGATACCCCCATTCATCGCGTGCAACTGGTCCACCATGAACCAAAAGAACTAATGGCACTGGCCCCTTAGCTTCTAGCGGCTTGGTGATGTATGATGGCAGATTCAAACCATCACGAGATTTTATAACAACACCTTCCATTTTAGAAAGTTTATATTTCTTTAAATCTTCACGATGATTAAATAAGAAAGTTAATTTCTTATCAGTCTTACTATATAGATAATACCCAACCGGACCGTCATCCTTCATATCAGCCACAATCCAAAGGCTATCATCTAATGTGCGACTAGCAACACTTACTTCACCATTTGTAGTTTGCTTTATAGTTTTTAAATGGTTTTCAATTTCTTTATCTAAGCACGTCCATTCTTTATTCAGATAATTTATCGAATAAGCTTCAACGACACCTGTATGCGGGTGAGTCATAACACTATTAATTTCAGCCTTAGTGGCTTCAGCCAAAATTATTTCAGCACCAGTTGTGAGATTAATCTCTTTTAAAACATTTAAATCACGATCGCGGCTATCAAGCATGTACATGGCATTGCCATCATGCGTTAAGTCCAACAAACTGGTTGTGTAAACGTCTTCGCTGCTTATTTTTATAAAACTTTCCCAGGTGTATTTTTCATCACCCTTAGAAGGAATAGCTTTAAAATACTCATTGCCACCCTCAGCAGTTGAAGCTGACGCAAAACGAAGATTGTAATCGCTATCGAAAGTAAAATCACTAAATTCTCGGTCATTTTGTAAAATTAACTTTTTTTCACCAGTAACAATGTTTAATCGATAAACATCATGGTAAGACTTATTCCTGTCATTTAAACCAATAATAATTTCTTCTGGAAATTTGTCTGAAACACTATAAATTACTGCCTTAACTTTTTCTGGCGTAAATATTTTATCTTCTTGTGTGATAATATTTACAATATGAATACGTTCATTTTCATCGCCACCATCGTCTTTGACATAGGCAATATGTTGATTATCGTATAGCCAAAAATACTGGCGAATACCTCTACCAGTATCCTTAGTAATTGGTGTTGCTTTATTAGGGTTATCTGTTTTTGCAACAAATATATTTAGCACCCCATCACGGCTAGCCAAATATGTTAGGTGTTCACCATTATGGCTTAATTTCACCATTGTTTTTTCAGGGTTGCCAAATAAAACTTCTCGTGGAATCAATGTGTTCATAGTGTTGCTCTCCTGTTTTTTAATCATCCAATACCCCAAACCTATGGTTATAATAATCGTCAAAAATATAAGTGTTTTTTTCATAAAAATAATCCGTAAAATTTTAGTTATCATCCATTTTCAATGCCGCAATAAATGCACTTTGCGGAATTTCCACATTACCAAATTGGCGCATACGTTTTTTACCTGCTTTTTGCTTATCTAATAATTTACGTTTACGGCTAATATCACCACCATAACATTTAGCCAAAACATCTTTGCGCATGGCAGAAACAGTTTCACGGGCAATAATTTTACCCCCAATCGCCGCTTGAATTGCAATTTTGAAAAGTTGGCGCGGCACAAGGTCTTTTAGTCGCGCACAAAGTCCACGACCGCGGCTCTCAGCACGGCTTTGGTGTACAACCATAGAAAGAGCATCGACCGGCTCACCGTTAACCAAAATATTGACTTTGGCCAAATCACCATCACGGTATTCATCTATTTGATAATCAAACGAAGCATAGCCACGGCTAAGTGATTTTAAACGGTCATAAAAGTCAAAAACAATTTCATTTAAGGGTAATTTATAAATAATCATTGCCCTATTGCCAGCATAAGTAAGGTCTACTTGTTCCCCACGACGATCCGTACACAATGTTAAAATTGACCCTAAAAATTCATCTGGAACCATAATCGTTGCGCGAATCCAAGGTTCTTCAATATGGTCAATGCGCACAACATCAGGCATGTCAGCTGGATTGTGTAATTCAAGGGTTTCTCCACTTTTTAAATGAACCCTATAAATAACACTAGGGGCCGTGGTAATTAAATCAAGGTTGAACTCTCGCTCTAAACGTTCTTGAATAATTTCCAAATGCAAAAGTCCCAAAAAACCACACCTAAACCCGTAGCCAATTGCAGCAGAAGTTTCTGCCTCAAAATGAAAACTAGCATCGTTAAGGTGTAGCTTTGCTAAGCTGTCACGTAAATGCTCAAATTCCGCAGCATCTGCTGGAAACAGACCACAAAATACCACTGGAATTGATGGCTTAAATCCAGGCAATGGTTCTAAGGTTGGCCTGCGTTCTTCGGTAATGGTGTCACCAACTTTACAGTCGGAAACGCTTTTAATGCTAGCTGTAATAAAACCAATTTCCCCTGGTTTTAGTTCATTTAACAGTACTTTTTTAGGTGTAAAAATACCCACCCTATCAACATCATAAGCTGCCTTAGCGTTGACCATTTTTATTTTTTGGCCAGGCTTTAAAATACCTTCCATAATGCGGACCAGAATCATTACCCCAAGGTAAGGATCATACCAACTATCAACCAACATAGCCTTCAAAGGTTTTTTATCGGCATCAAGATCATCACTATTACGTGGCGGTGGCAAGCGGTTTACAATTGCTTCTAAAACATCCTCAATGCCAATTCCTGTTTTTGCAGAAATTAAAACTGCGTCTGATGCATCTAGCCCAATAACATCTTCAATTTGTTGTTTAACTCGTTCTGGTTCAGCTGCTGGCAAATCAATTTTATTTAAAACTGGAACAATATCATGGTTATTATCAATTGCTTGATAAACGTTAGCCAAAGTTTGTGCTTCGACCCCTTGGCTAGCATCCACAATTAATAATGACCCTTCACATGCTGCCAACGATCTGCTTACTTCATAGGCAAAATCCACATGTCCTGGAGTATCCATAAGGTTAAGAATGTACACTTCACCATTTTTAGCCGTATATTGTAGCCGCACAGTTTGTGCCTTAATGGTAATGCCACGTTCACGCTCGATATCCATGGAATCTAGCATCTGTTCTTTCATGTCACGTAATTCAACCCCTCCGCAATATTGAATAATGCGGTCAGCTAAAGTAGATTTTCCATGATCGATATGTGCAACAATCGAGAAATTTCTTATATTTTTCACTTTGATGATATTAATAACAAAAACAAGATAATACTAAGGCCTTGCAGCATTACACGCAAGCGCATAAGACGATTGCTAGATGTAAATCGCGTTGGTGATTTTGAAAACATTGTGCCAAGACCAAGGGATAACACAATTACTGTTGCCCCAAGTGAGCAAAAGAATAAAATTTCTATAAAACTATGCATATGGTTGATTGTAATACAATTACAATATTAATTGAAGAGTTCTGTTTTCCATGGCCATAACTTCCATGAAATAGTATGACCACACATCTTGCTGAGCCAGATCAAACCCAAATTAACTAATTGTTAATGATATCTTGATACTCTGCATGTGTATATCGGTTATTAATGGGGCAATAAATGATAGTAAAGTTCACTAAGGGGTTTTTGTTTGTTGTTTTTTGTTTAGTGATCTTAAAAAATAAAGTTAACCCTTCAGATGAAGAATCAGATAACGTAACTAAATCATTAGTGAGTCGTGTTTTTAATAAATGCTTACGTGATGATGGCCGTAAAAGCCATAAACAATTAATAGCGCTGAAAACTGAATATTTAGATACAGAAAGTAACACGTTTCAAAAATTAATCGAAACGCAAAACTTACCTTCAAAGGTAGATTTAAGTCGTTCATTTACTCCACCACCTGATCAAGATGAACTAGGCTCATGTACTGCTAATGCTCTTGTTAGTGTAATGCTTTATGCACAATCAATGCGAGGGCAAGAAAGTATTAATAATCTATCCTGGCTATACCTTTACTGGCAAGCGCGTTATTTAGAAGACACGATCTCTAAAGATGTCGGCGCAAGCATTTCAGATGGAATACTTGCCTTACTAACAAAAGGTGTTTGCAGAGAATATTTGTGGAGATATGAAGCAGGTAATATCGCAAAAAAACCAACAAAAATTGCAGATCAACTGAAGTTGCAAAATATGGCTTGGTTCCTATGCCAAACACTAGAACTGAACAATATTTAGGGGGCCATGCGGTTGTATTTGTTGGGTACGACGATTCGAAAAAAGCATTTTTAGTAAGAAATTCATGGGGAACCAGGTGGGGCCAAAAAGGATATTTTTGGCTTCCCTATGCCTATGCAACAAATCCTAACCTTGCCTTTAATTTTTGGAAAATTACCAAAATTAGCGGCCTAACACCAATAAAAGATGAAAAAAAGGTTACAAAAAATAATGATACTTTAAGTAGTTCATGCTGGTCTTCTTTTATTAAAATGTTTAAATAATAAAGATTTTACACTAGATCACCACACCCCTAGGGGGTTCGTGATGAAGGTTTTCTGCGTCTTTGCGAGCAAGATTTGCTTGCGCGGCAATCCAAGCCGCAACGCACTCAATTTATAATTAGTAAGCTACATTATTAATGCAGCTGTGAGTATTTTTTTTCTTTGTCATACGCAAATAATCCCAAACGGTATGGCCCTTCTTCAATTTTTTCCCACACAGTTTGCAAATATTGCAAAGTTTTTTTCACCTGCTCAATTTGTATGGATTTTGGCGTATTACTGGTTAGCACTAAAGCAAAGGCAATGTCACTCATGGGTAATCCATTATGATACGCAGGATCTAAAGCCTTAAGTATGTAGCGCCAAAGCGCTTCCATACGGTGGTTACTAAAATTATCATACGTTATGCCGTAAAGCTGATCCCAGGTTTGGCAAGAAGTTTTGACCCTGTTATGAATACCAAAACTGCGCATAGCCAAACCGTAAAGTTTTGCAAAAGCAAGCCCTGCATGAAAATGTGCGTCGCTAATATGGTCACCAAGGTAAAGTTGGTGCAAAGGGCAGCCATCTGCCGCTGCGTTAGCAATTTGCTTGGCATAGAGTGAATGGCTTTTACTTAAGTTATTTATGAGGTTTGCCTTATAAACTTTTTGCGCGGTTTCTTTTGTTTGTTGAGCTTTTTTCATAAATATATCTTTTCTATATTACTATTGCGTTTCTGTTATTGCTAAGTTGCATAAAAATTTGACTTTACCATGACAAGCCATCCACCAGAAATGCCGGATGATCATTTTCAACGCGTATTTTATTAGCCATTAGTAACAGCTGCCTTGCGCTATAAACTTTGTCATTTACAATAAATTCGCGTTTATCTAGTTCAATTCCATGTTTTGATCGTTCATAAAAACAAATATTTTGTGCTTCAAGGTAGCTGCATACTTTCCAAAAACTTACCCAATTATCTAACTGTTTACGCAGTGATTGCCTGTCAAAACCAAGTGATTGCAATCTTATTTCATTGGTCTTTTTTTGTTTTTCTAAAATATTTTTGGACAAGGTATAACGTGGATTTTCAGTACGAATACCAAATCTGGTAAGTGCTTTATTAATTGAGCTTGGGGTGCGCCCTAATTTTTCTGCTATGTTTTTAATTGGCAAGCCGTGCAAAAAATATTGCTTTGCTTTGTGAATCTCTGAAGGTGACCAATCTTGTGTTGCCATTTACTTTCCTATGCTAAAAAAACAAGTCTGTGTTGTAATGTACGTATATTCTGATAGCAAAGTATCGTTTTGGTCAATAGTTTAAGATATCCCATAAAATTTTATTTATTATTTATCTATATATCTACTCAATTATGCTAATTAAAATCTATTAATTCTCTGGTGAGGTTCCGGGTCCAGATCTCTCATCTAGCTCAGGTTCTTCTTCATCATACACCGTGTCATCTCTAATATCTTTTTTGGGTAATTTAGACATATTCACACTACGCTGACTGCCACCTAAATTATTGTTAGTAGAGTTTAACCCTATATCTGTGCCAATAATTAGTCCTTTGACTCCGTCAGGGCTGATTCCATCTTTATTAGCGCTAAGTGGTTGTGGCAGTAATTCTAAAATTCTTGGAATGTTTACTGGGTTAATTTGTTTTAGAGCTTGCTCAATTTCTACTTTTACTTTTTCTTGTGACTCTTTTGGAAAGTAAACTAGTATGCTTTTTAAAGCCAAATCCTGCAAGGTTGATTCTAGCAAAGCTAATTTTATGGCATCATTCGTTGGTGGTACCGCTGGTGGTACAATATTGACAGATGTCGCACCAAAAATTTTTACACCTAAAATAAATGCCAAAAATAATAATCTCATTTTTTAATTCCAAGAATAACTTGTCGTTAAGTTAAATCTAAAGATATTTAGTTAATTTTTAATTAATTTGGAATTGTTAATTTTGTGGTGTCTTATTTTTTCTTGAATACAAAGAAAGTATAGGAAAGTGTTATTTCGTTAATATTTTTTAACAAGGGATCTTTCGCAAAATCAGGGTCAATAAAAAATTGTACTGGCATTTCCATGTCTTCACCAGCATCTAGCCTTTGTTGTTCAAAACAAAAGCAAAATACTTTATTGAAATATTGCCCAGCAACATCTGGTGATACATTGTAAGTAGCCATGCCAACTATTGATTTATCTGAATTATTTTTGGCCTTATAAAAGGCCAAGCCATTTTCGCCAATTTTTAAGCGCATAGTATGCTGTAGCGGGGTGAACGACCATGGTAAATCACGGTGAGTGTTTGATATAAAGCGCACAGTAATTTCACGATTTATTATATTCGTTGATCCATCCCTACTTATTTTAGGAGTACCGCCAAAGCCAGTCTTTTGGCAAAAAACTCGGTATAAAGGGACTGATGCAAAAGCCAATGCAAGCATTGTAAAAAAACCAATAGTCAGCAATATGGCAACCGTGCGGTCATTTTTACGCATTCAATATACCTGACGATTTTTTATAGTTTTTTACACTAAAAAATTAGCTTCATCACACTCAAGGTGGTCATCAAAAACTGTGCAGCTACTTAGGTGTGCCATGCCCATTTTTTCAGCGGTTTGTACTTCACAAATTCCACCTGCGCCAAAATCATGAACCGCAATAATTTTTCCTAAATTTTTACCGTTGGCCATTAAAGGTAGCCCAATTAGTGATTCATGGTAAATTTCAGTTTCGCAAAGTTCAGGAAGTTGGTCTTGGTGCACAAATAACTGTATACCCTTTAAAGACTCAGCTTGATTGCGCGTTGTAAAGCCAGCAATTGCAGCAATACCTGATGTTGGTGAATTTTTTGAAAAGCTAATAATTTCAACAAGTTGTTGCTTAAAATCAACCAAGTTACCATATTTGGTAAGGTTTTGGGGATCTTCTGTAAAAGTTTTAATTTTTACTTGGCCTTTAATTCCGTGGGCAGCAACAATTTGACCCAAGCATACCCACGGTTTCATAAAAATTTAAGCTGCAGCAGATGCTGCGGCAGCCGCCGCTTCAGCTGCTTTTAAGCGAGCTAATGCTTTTTTCTTAGGTAATGATTTTGTTGGGGTTGCGCTACGTTCAGGTTTCGCAATCAGCCCAAGATTAGCTAAAAATCCAACTACGCGGTCAGTAGGTTGTGCACCAACTGAAAGCCAGTATTTCGCCCGTTCAGTTTCCACAATCAAACGGTCCTTGTGACCATGCTCTAATAATGGATTGTATGAACCAATTCTTTCAACAAAACGACCATCACGTGGTGATGTTGCTTCAGCAACCACAATTCTGTAGAAAGGACGTTTTTTTGCACCACCGCGTGCTAATCTAATTTTTAATGCCATTGCTTTCTCCTTTAAATTCTTTACTTACCGCGCATCATGGCACCTAGGCCTTGACGCATGAAATTTTTTTGTCCCATCTTACCCATTTGTTTGAACATTTTTTGCATCTGCTCAAATTGTTTAAGTAAGCGATTTACATCCATAACTTGCACCCCAGAACCATTAGCTATGCGCTTGCGACGCGAGCCGTTCATAATTACAGGGTTTCTTCTTTCTATTTTAGTCATCGATCTTATGATGGCTAATTGTCTGCGAACCAGGCTGTCATCAATGCCAGCCCCTTCAAGTTTATCCTTTATTTTGCCAATTCCGGGCAAAAAACCAAGCATGCTAGAAATGCCGCCCATTTTTTGCATGCCTTCAATTTGCTTGGCCATATCATTTAGATCAAAATGCCCTTTTTCTAACTTTTTTGCAAGCTTTTCTTGATCTTCACTATCAGATAGTGCTGATGCACGCTCAACCAAGGCAACGATATCACCCATATCAAGAATGCGGCTTGCCACACGGTGTGGGTCAAAAATCTCAAGTTGGTCAACTTTTTCGCCCATTCCCAAAAATTTTATTGGCTGACCTGTAATATGGCGCATTGAAAGGGCAGCCCCTCCGCGCGCATCACCATCAGCCCTTGTTAGAATAATTCCAGTAACCCCAACGCTTTCATGAAAATTTTTGGCAATGTTTACGGCATCTTGACCGGTTAAGCTGTCAGCCACCAAAAATGTTTCAATTGGGTTAGAAATAGCTTTAATTTGTTTAACTTCATTCATTAATTCATTGTCAATATGCAATCGCCCTGCAGTATCTAGAATGATCACATCAATATTTTGAACTTTTGCTGCAGCCATTGCTCGCTTAGTAATTGCTTGTGGGCTTTCACCTTCAACAATTGGCAAGCTTAAAATATCCATTTGCTTAGCTAAATTTTCCAACTGCAGCTGTGCTGCTGGGCGATAAATATCAAGAGATGCTAAAAGTACGTTTTTCTTAAAACGAGTGCTTAATAATTTAGCAAGTTTTGCAGATGATGTCGTCTTACCAGACCCTTGCAAACCAACCATCAACATTACCATTGGCGATGGAGCATTTAAATTGATTGGCTCAGGCTCTCCGCCCAAGGCTTGAATCAATTGATCATTAACAATTTTAATAACCATTTGCGCTGGGTTAATGCTTTTGACCAATTCTTGGCCAATTGCTTTTATTTTTGCTTGCTCTATAAATTCTTTAACAACTGGTAGGGCAACATCAGCTTCAAGCAAAGCAATTCTAATTTCACGCATTGCAGCATTAACATCATCCTCTGAAAGAATTCCACGCCCTTTCAGGCGGTCAAAAATTCCTGATAATCGCTCACTTAAAGATTTGTACATATTACCCCTCTATTTAATTATAAAATAGTGAGTTTTAAACAGAATTACCAGTGGAATAATTAGTATTAAATAACTCACGGCACTAACCAAAAAAATGTTGAGTAGCCAACATGAAGCATAGCGCTATAAAAAATTATTTAATGGAGTTTTTAAAAACAATTCTAGCTGCACCCCATTACTCCCAACCAATAATTTGCAATCAGGATGGTAATTTTTTGCAAAAGCTTGCATACCATCTAATTTTAAAGATTTTTCAGCACTTTTAACCTCAATTGCAATAAGTTTGCCTTTGGATTTCACAATAAAATCAACCTCTTGATTATTTTCACGCCAATAGTAAACATGCGCTTTTGCATCCATTAAAAGACTAGCTCCCACGGCTGATTCAACAAGCCTACCCTTTAATTTTGAATCATTCATTACTGCTTTAAAATTTTTATGATCACTTCCTGTCATTAAAGCAGTATTGTAAACTTGAAGTTTGGGTGAGCTTTGGCGTAAGCGTACCTCTTGAGCACAAAACTTATGTAAGCCACACAAAACCCCAGCTTGCTCTAAAAGAGTTAAATAATGTGATAAGGTTGTTGTATTTCCTGCATCTTGCATCTGACCAAGCATTTTATTATATGATAATATTTGACCAGAATAATTGCAGCCCAAATGAAACAATTGGCGCAAAAGTGCAGGTTTATGCACAATGCATTGGGAAAGAATATCGCGGGTAATTACCGGCTCAATAATTGAATCTTGCATATAAGCTAAAAAGCGCTCTTCATCTTGAATATATGCCAAAGCACCTGGATAAGCCCCAAAATAAAGGTATTCATCTATGGTTACACCAAAAGCCTCTTCGCATTCTGCAAATGACCAATGCGGTACTGGAATTATTTCAAAGCGTCCTGCCATACTTTCAGAAAGTCCGCGATGCAACAATAATGATGATGAACCCAACAGCACAACTTTTAAATGTTTACTCTGAGTGGTATCTTCATCCCACAGGCGTTTAACTCGCTCAGACCAATTCTCAATTTTTTGAATTTCATCAATAACCAAAACAGCCCCGTTTAAGTTTTGTAAAGATAATGCGCGGGCAGCTGACCATTGTTGGTCAAGCCAGTTAACCGTATAACCACTTTCAGCAATTACATAAATATATGGTTGGTCTATTTTTTTTAAGGCATGGATGGTTAAAGTTGTTTTACCCACCTGGCGTGCACCGATTAAAATTTGCATTTTATGGCGTGGCTCATTCATGCGAGTAATTAAGATTTTGCTGATTGGTCTCTCAAAAGTCATGGGAATTAATAGAGTTTTTTGTTTTACTCAGTGTACTGAGTATTTTTGCTCAATACAATGAGTACTTTTACTCAATGCGCCGAGCAATTGCAAGATAATAGAAGGTCATAAAAGGTTGTATTATTACTTTTAATGGTGTATTATGTAACCATAAATGTAAAATAGGTAACTTCTTATGGCTACTACTATTAAGCTTTCAGATGAGCTTATTGTGTCAGCGCGACGTTATGGTGAAGTATACAGTAGGTCTGTACCTAAGCAAATAGAGTATTGGTCACGTATTGGCAAAATAACAGAGGAAAATCCAGATCTAACTTACAAGTTCATACACGAAATTTTAATTTCTCAACAGGAGTCTATTGAAAAATTAGTTACACCATACCACTTTGGCTAATTAGTCTGGCATGAAAGTAGTGCAAACCCAAACTTTTGCCAAGGTAGTAAAAAAACTATACCGCAACCAGAAAGAAGACTTGGACAAAGCTGTAAAAAATATTATGAATGACACCAATATTGGAGAATTAAAGGTTGGAGATCTTGCTGGAGTAAGGGTTTACAAATTCAAAATGGTAACACAGCCTGTTCTTCTAGCTTATACTTATAACCTAGATTCTATTATTTTGACTTTGCTTACGCTTGGGTCACACGAAAATTTTTATCGAGACTTAAAAAGCCTTTAATAACATATATAATTTCTATATAGCTGACCCGATATAACTTCCTATCATTTTTATAAAATTTTTTACCTGCGTTAACAAATTTTTAAAGTTTTTTATGTAGAGTTATAATTATAATTAATTAAAGAAAATTGCTATGAAAAAATCAATAAAGCTTATTTTTCTACTGAGTACCATTCTGTATAGCCAAGGCTCTGCTATAGACTTATTGTTTGAAACGGACGAGGATCATAGCGTAAGTAAAAGCCACATCCCCAACTTTTCTGGCCATATTTACCAAAAAGGAGACAAAGAATATGGCTATAAAATTAAACAGTACGCGACTACCTCAGTTGATCCGGATAAGATGACTCCATTCATGGTCGCTTACCCTGTTGATGAACATGATATTAGGTCTGCTCTAAAATTTGCCAAGGAAATGAATAAGAAAATTGTAGCTCGCAGTGGCGGTCATTAGTACTGCGGCAAATCTTCTGGCGGCCAAGATACTATCGTGCTTAGCATGAACAACTTCACAACCTTCAAACGCTTGGAAAATGGTCTCGTTGAGGTTGGACCCTGCGTTCAATTAACAAATCTTGCTAGGCAATTTAAGGAATGGAACATTACCATTCCACATGGAGAATGCCCCTTAGTGAATATAGGTGGACATTTGCAAACTGGCGGCTACGGGCATTTGCTTCGTAGCTTTGGGCTGGCACTTGATTACGTGCATGCTTTTGATATTGTTTTGGCAGATGGCAGTCTTAAAACTGTTACCCGCCCTGACCCTAAAATTTTACTAACAACAGATGAAGAAAGACAGAATCTAGAAACCCCAATTCTGGATTAGAAGTGAGTATTTGCGAGAGTTAGAAGGCAGTTTTAGCTAAGATTAGCTATTGATTTAATAAACGGCCTTCCATGAAGAAAGATATCACAGACTTATTTGTTTTGCTGGATGATTTTTGCGCAGAAT
>CANMNU010000015.1 GCA_947499175.1 Alphaproteobacteria bacterium | reverse complement strand
AGCAAGGTTGGATTCAGGTCAATTCAATTAGCCAAATTTTTTTAAAGGGTCTTGAGTTTTTAAAAAAACATTTTGGTGAACATGCCTTATATAAACTACCGTGGTATCTAGTTTTGGGGGCAAAGGACTCAGGAAAATCAACTCTTGTTAATCATACTCAACTGCATGAACCGCACAGTAGTCCTGACTTTAGTTTACACGAGCCCAACCCATCGATTCAGTGGAAATTTTTCAGTCGAGGGGTGTTAATTGATGTTGCAGGAAGATTGTTTTTAAATAACCCAGAAATTGAAACAGATACAGTCACTTGGCGCAATCTCTTAATTTTGCTAGCACGCTACCGTGCCTCTAGACCGCTTAATGGTATAATTTTATGCATTAGCGCTAAAGATCTTTATGGAAAAGACAAATTATCTCTTGATGCTCTGCAAGTGCGTGCCAATGCAATTATGCACACATTAAATAAAGCTCAAACTAGTCTAAGAATGCGCTTGCCAATATATGTAGTCATTACCTATTGCGATATTATTCCTGGTTTTAGTAATTTAGCCCAAGCGCTTCCAAGCCAAAATCAAGGAAATATACTTGGTTGGTCTAGTCCGTACGATTTACAATATCTTTTTACTCCCAATTGGATGGATGAGGCTTTTCATTATCTTGATGAAAGAATAGATTGTTTGCGCACAGAACTACTAAGTTTGGCAATTGATCAAAGTAATGCTGATGGTTTGTTTATTTTTTCTAAAGAAATATTAACTGTAAAGGAAAGATTGGCTGGTTATATAAACCGTATTTTTCACAGCTCAGTTACCCATGAAGCACCACACTTACGTGGAATTTATTTCACAGGCAATAGTGGTATAAATTTAAATGAATTTGAATTTTCTACTGAATCACTATCTGAGCTATCTTTGCATGCCGACCTTAATAAACCACTTTCATTAGTATTTTTGCGTGATTTATTTCAAGCTAAAATTTTTTCTGAAATCGGAATTGCTCGTCCATTAACAGGTAAAATAGCAACACTAAATCGTGGGGTTAGTATTATCCGCAATACAACTATTTTATTTACCGTAGTTGGTACCTATGGCTTGTTTAATGCATATGATACTTTTCAAGAAAAAAAAGAAAGAATTTTACCCGTTCTTTCTAAAATGAGCAGCCTATTGCGTGATATGCAAAATTTGCGTATTGATGAACCTGGACACACAGCATCATTATTTGATACCTATGCTCGTCAGCTAATGGAAATGATGCAAGAGCTACAAAGCACTCAATTTTTTTCAATAATGGTTCCAGCTTCATGGTTTAGTCCATTACACAAAGACCTTCATGCTGGATTACAGTTGGCTTATCAAGAAATAGTCATTCGCACAATATATGTTGATTTATTGCTTAAAGCTCGACAACTTTTGCAGTTGCGTCCAACTATGGCTGATCGATCAACCTCCCTTGCCGCTCTACTTAATCCGTTAAATTCAAGTGAATATTTGCTACTTAAAAGGTATGTTGATGGTCTTTATGAGCTAAATGATATGTTGTTTAAATTCAATAACTTAAAGAGTGCACCAGATGCACGAGATCTTGATAGTTTAGTAATGTATACTTTTGATTCGCATTTGCCAGAATCTTTCATGGGCAATTACAGTGATTTTAGAAAGTTATTAAATGAATCAACGTACCCTTTAATTGACCTTAAACCATACATGCAAATGGCAAGGCAAACCCTATCAATTATTTATGAAAATTTCTTAAATTCATTATTTTCAAAAAATGATTCTTTGACTTTAAGTTCTCGTATTCAAATTTTGGTAGATCAGTTGCAAAGGCAAGGCTACAAGGACGCAATTGATCTTACAACCCTTCGCAGTGCTGTTGGTGATTTAAGCCAAATACATAATTCAACCACTAAGGAAGCAGTTGATCTCACAAGCATTCGTAATGCAGTTAGTGACTTAGTTGCCTCTACTCCATTATTAGGAGAACTAGAGACAATCTGGATGGATGGAAAAGTTCTAAATTTAGGCAAAGAGTTTGACATGGTACTTGATCATATTGATATGTCGCCTTTATTTGGCAGGGACGTCACGCAGTATTTAGTTGATCAAACTGCCATTTCTTTTAATAGATTTAAAATTTTCTTAATGAGTGTAAATGAATCAATTGTTGATAAAAACATAAATCAAAAACCTTTGCCACCATCTCATGGTCTACTAACATTAGAAAAATTGTTAACTAACTTGTTTAAATTAAGCTTTATGGTGGCCCCTAGTGGATCATCATTTGCTACGAACATACCTGCAGGTAAGCTGGTATATTGGGATACCAGCCTTGTGCAACAAGCTTTAAATATTATGAAAGACTTTGATAACTTCATAACTAAAGAACTACTAACCTACCCACTTTCTGTACAAGAAAATTTAAAAATCGCAACACGTATCAACTTACAAGAGGTTTTAATTGGTACATTAGGCAAAGCACAAACATTCATTGATGCACCAAAAAATATCCATCCTGGTTCTGCTGCAGAACGTATGTTGCGTGCTCAAGTTAATGATTTTAAAGCAGTCGCTGATACTTTGGGTAAGTTACTAGAAACCTTAAAGCAAGATGACGTTAGCAAGGCATATCTTGATTTACGAGAGCTGTTATGTTTCCAATCTCAATGGTTGCTGGAACAAATGGATACCTATATTAAGCAACATCAAATTTATAAAATGAAACAAACTGAATTTGATTGGTGGGACGGTAAATCAGGGGCTGCAATGGGTGCTTTTTCTGTGCGCGACAACAATGATCTTAAAAATTACACCGTTGTACAAAGGGAATTACTAACCTCAACAGTTAATGATTTTGCTAAGCCAATTGTACAACTACTTAAAACTCCTGCTTTTGAGGGGGCTGACAATAGAAATGAAACTTTAATCAATCGCTGGGTTCGTATTACTGATCAAGTTGAAGCCTACAATAAAAAACAACCTAACAATTCTTTAGCTCAACTAGAAAACTTTATCCTAAAGGATCTTAATGGCTGGGATTATAAAGATGTAATAAAAAATCTAAAACTTAAGGATCTGCAGCAAGATTCAGGTGATTATATCCTGGCAATACTTAAAGATCTTAAGCTTAAACTTTTAAGCAGAGCCGAGGTTTTACAGCGCCACCACGCAATTGCAAATTACGAGAAGTTATCAAGCTTTTTCAATAAGAACCTTAAAGGTAAATTTCCTTTTGTTGGTGCCAAACTTGAAAAAAATCATGGCGAAGCTAATCCAGAAGATATACGAGAATTTTTTGATTTATTTAAAGAGTTCGGTGATTCGTCTAAAGCCATCCTTGATCAGCTTTACCAAATTGGCACCTCAATGAAAGAGGCTTTTAGCTTTTTAATTTATATGGAAAATGTCAGAAAATTTTTGCAAGCCTATTTGAAAGATCCAAGTATTGATAAGCCAAGCTTTAATTTGAAGGTAGATTTTAGAACTGCTCGCGATAAAGAAAATGGTGGCAGTATAATCGTTGATTGGTATATGAAAACGGATGAAACTACCACAATTGATAAACAAGACAAAAAAACTGATGGTAGCTGGACCTATGGTAACTCAGTTACAATTGGTTTTAAATGGTCCGATAGTGGTCCACAGCCAGCCTCTGATTCTGGGCAATCTGCGTTAAAAGTCGAAGGTTCTACTGCTGAGTTTGTTTATGATAGCCAATGGGCATTGTTATGGATGCTTCGCGATTGTTTGGCCCCTCAAGGCTCATATTCTAAAATTAGCACACCTAATCCGTATGTCTTGAAGTTTAGCCTACCGTTAACTGATCAGACCTACACCACAGTATTTAATGCAATTAGTATATTTGAACCATCCAGCAAACCTAAAGGTCCAGGAAAAATAATTACCATGCCAACCTTTCCAACCAATGCTCCTGACTTGCCGTCTAAAATTTATGAAATTAAAGACAAGCCAGTGTTGACTGAAGGTATAATTGAAGCTGTAGAATTTGATACCCTTCTTCCTCCTGGTGAGGCTAAAAATCATGATTTAAAAAAGGCAGACCATGAATCTGGTGAACCTAAACTAGAGCCAGAAGCGAAACCAGAAGAAAATAAAGATGAAAAAAAGAAAGAAAGCGCTTAAATGGGCGATAGCTTAATATTTGTTGCAAGCTTTCCTGATGGTTTATTAACACCCATTGCTACAAATGATGGTGTCGGTGAATGGTTAAGGTATAATCCTGTATACGGTAAAATTCGTGATGCTCGTCGAGAAGATGATGATGGAATGCACCGTGAACCATGGGAAGGCGAGCTAAAGCATGCTAATTGGCAAGAGGTTGAGCGATTGTGCATTGGCACAATAAGCACTCAATCAAAAGACCTGCAACTTGTTTTATGGTTTTTAGAAGCTCGCATTCATCTTTACGGAATTAATGACCTACTTAACTGCTCAAATTTTTTGTTACAATACATTCAAACATTTTGGAAAAATACCTATCCACAGCTAACTGATGACCCACAGCAAGAATTTCGCACTCATTTAATTGAGGCATTTTTAAGATCGGTCTGTGAGAAAATTATTCTTGAGCCAATTGCTGAATTATCACCATTTTTTAGCTACACACCCAATCTTGCTAAATGTTTTGAGGCAGATAATCTTGAAAAAAGCTCAAAACGTGGTGGAGCTGCTGAGGAGTTTTTTCAAAAAGCAATTTTAAAAGGCTTAATTACCATGGAACGGGTTCGCAATGCCCTACATGAAGTCCACCTTGAAACAGGTATTAAAAAAGTAAGCCTAATTGAAGAAATTAATAAAAATATAAAATCCATAGAAGAATTCTTAACCGAAGAAATTGGCAATGAAGCTCCACGTTTTGACGAACTACTCAATCTTTTAGGTGAACTGAAGGGGTTATACAATCTTTGCCAAAAATCGAATAATGAAGAAAAAGCTTTAGACAATAAAACTTCTCCAGGACTTGCTGGCTCAGAAGAAACATCAACAAATAGCGGAAAAGATCCTAACATTATTAATGACCGTGCAGGTGTTTATAAAGCTTTAAGCCAGCTTGGTGATTTTTTGATAACTCTTGAGCCGCACAGTCCTACACCAGCTTTAATAAAATTGGTTAGTAGCTGGGAAAACAAAAATTTATCACAAATTTTGTCTGATTTGCAGGCAAGCTCTGCGGAGGTTAAGTCATTGTTAAATATGTTAGCTAAAGCTACTGCCATTGAAAACCAAATCAATATTCCAAATACAAAATCTTCAGATAGTTAACTCTTTCAATATTTGCTTTCTGTAAGCGAACTGTGGAATAATTTGTTTTTAATAAGTTAGATCATTCATGGAAAAACAAAAAAATCGCACAGTTTATGGGCGTAGGCAATCACGACCATTAAAAGAATCCCAGAAAGATTTGTGGAAAAATTTATTTCCTGCAGTCAACCTTCATTTAGAGTCTTTGCCAAACTCTTACCCAGAGAATGTTATATTTGAAATAGGGTTTGGCGGTGGTGAAAATATAGCATACCAAGCAATAAATAACCCAAATGCTATTTGCATAGGCTGTGAACCATTTATTAACGGTGTTGCTAGTTTACTTTCTAAAATTGCAGCAGAAAATATTACTAATATTAAAATCTTCAATGACGATGCAAAAATATTGCTAAATGCTATGCCAGACAAATTAATTAGCAAAACTTTTATATTGTTTCCTGATCCTTGGCCAAAGAATCGTCACCACAGTAGGCGTATTGTAAATATGGAAAACTTATTGTTAATACGCCAAAAAATGAAAAAAGCAGGTGAAATTATTATTGCGACTGATCATCTTGGGTATTTAGACTGGGTTTTGAAAGTTATTAAACAGCCACTCTTTTTAGAAAATTTTAAAATAACTCATACTCCCGATTTGCCAAGGCCAAGTGAGGAAGAAATTCCAGCAACCAGATATGAAAAAAAGGCGCTCGAGAATCGTCCCGGCGCCTTCTTTAAGTTTACTACTATTTAGTTTAGTTTGCTGTTGCAGCCTTAGGTGCAGCAGCTTTTGGAGTTTCTTCTTTTAAGCTAAGTGGTGCTCCGTTCATATCAAACGCTTTAACGCCTGATTCTTCGCGTAACTTATCCAAAACTTCAACTACTTTTTCAGATTCAACGATTTTTTGTAACTCGCCCTTAACTTCTTCAAATTTAGGTGGTTCAATTGCACGTTTGTCTTCCACACGAACAACGCTCCAGCCAAGTTTACCTAGGCTTATTGGGTCCTTAACTAAAGTTGCTTTAGCGGCACTAAATATTATGTCACCAAATTCACCTGGAATTTCATCACGGCGTACATAGCCAATTTCACCTTTTTTATCTTTAGTTTTATCATCAATTGATTTTGATTTAACTAAATCATCAAAGGCTTTTCCAGATTTGATTTCCTTAATAACTTCTTCAGCTTCTTCTTTAGTTTTAACCATAATGTGGCGCAAACGTACTTCCATTTGGTTTTTTGGAAGTAATTTCAAAAGTTCTTGGTACTTAGTTTTAAGCATAGAATCATTTACTAATTCAGCAACTTTTTTATCTAAGAAAGCTTTATGCAGTGTTGCAGAGCGAACATCTTCAAGCTTTTTCACTGTGGTTGGATCTTTTTCTAAGCCAGCTGCTTTTGCTGCATCAAGGATCAATTTCATATCAACAATACGTAATGCAAGTGGCTCAAAAATTTCACCAAAAGGTGCACCTTGTAATTGTGGTGGCAATGTTTTGACTGCATCCAAAACTTCTTTTAATACAACTGTGCGGCCATCTTTAAACTTAGCTATAACCATGTTTGGATCAAGGGTACTAACATTAACTTCTGGCTTTTTTTCGCCTTTTTCAGAAGCTTCTTTTAATTCTTCAGGGGTTTTTTCAATAATTACCTTGCCATCTAATCCGGTGATCTCAATTCCAGAAGCCTTTTTAATACCATCAATCACTTGTACGGCATATTTTGGTGTTAAGGCTTTGGTAAGCTCAGCTTTAACTTGCTCAAACTTAGGTGGCTCAACAGGGCGTTGTTCTCCAACAAATACAACGCTGAATCCATTTGGTCCCATATCAATTGCTTGTGGTAATACAGCACCTGATTTTGCTTCAAATACAACTTTTGCAAAAGCTTCTGGTAAGTCAGCTCTTCTAACGTAACCTAGGCTACCACCATTTTTGTTAGTTTGTGGATCAATTGATTTTTGTTTTGCTGTATCATCAAACTTAGTAGCATCTTTTTCCAAATCACTAATAATTGCTTCAGCTTCAGCTTTAGTTTTTACTAAAATATGTTTTAATTGAACTTCTTTTTCGTCTTTTGGAAGTTTAGTTTTTAGTTCTTCAAAATTCTTTTTAAGCTCAGCTTCTGTAAGTAATTTCAAAACTTCTGCTTCAATAAATAATTTTTGTAACATTGTTTCGGAATTTTTTTCCATCTGCTCAATAACTTCAGCTGACTTATCTAAGCCTAAATCACCTGCCGATTTATTTAAAATTTGTGTGTCAATTAAGCGACGTAATAGGGCTGCGTAAAGTTTTGAAAATGGACGATCTCTAACTTCTGTTGGCAAAATATTCAATTGTTCATAAACTTGCCCCATGGTAATTTTTGTACCATTTGGAAATTCAGCAACAACTTTTGATTGCTCACCCTGTGGAGCAGCAGGGGCTGGAGTAGATTCAGCTGCTTGTACAGGGGCTGCTGCTTCTACCTTCGCTGATTCTTCAGATTGTTTGTCTTCTTTTTTTTCACAAGCTACAGTCAGAGTTAGCAGCAAAGCTAATGTCAGCTGCGCAATGGTATTTTTCATAAAATTCCCTTTAACGTTTAAATAACTATTTGTGCATATACTATAGCATACCAGGATCCAATGAGTAGCCATTTTTATACAACGGCGTTATACTGGTAAAAATTGTTATAATTTAAACACATCTAAGGTTTGTATGTTATCTAACTTAATTCGCAGTATGTTTGGGTCAGCCAACGATCGTTTAGTAAAACAGCTACATAAGGAAGTAGCCAAAATTAACGATCTTGAAAGTCACTATCAAACCTTAACTGATGAACAACTTCGTGAAAATACTGAGCGTTTTAAAGAACGTATCGCTAATGGCCAAACTCTTGACAATGTATTGCCAGAAGCATTTGCCAATGTGCGTGAAGCTTCTAAGCGAACTCTGGGTTTACGTCCTTTTGATGTGCAGTTGATTGGTGGCATGGTTTTGCACAAAGGTATGCTTGCCGAAATGAAGACCGGAGAAGGTAAAACGTTAGTGGCCACTTTACCTATGTACTTAAATGCATTATCAGGTAAGGGTGCACACCTGGTTACTATTAACGATTATTTGGTTAAACGTGACGTAGAGTGGATGGGGGCGATTTATCGTTTCCTAGGTTTAAGCGCTTCTTGTATTTACCATGAGCTGAATGATTATGAGCGTCGTGAGGCTTATGCGTCTGATATTACCTATGGAACAAATCACGAATTTGGTTTTGATTATTTACGTGACAATATGAAGTTTCGTAAATCAGATTTAGTAATGCGAGATTTTAACTACGCAATCGTTGATGAAGTTGACAGTATTTTGATTGATGAAGCGCGTACACCATTAATTATTTCTGGTTCAGCTGAAGACTCGTCTGATCTTTACGTAAAAATTAATGAGATAATTCCAATTTTACAAGATATTGATTTTGAAAAAGATGAAAAACAACACAGTGTAATGCTGACAGATTCTGGCATTGAAAAACTTGAAATTGCTTTGCTGGAAAAAGGAATTATCAAAGGTAACGGTTTGTATGATGTGCAAAATATTTCGGTTGTGCATCACATTCAGGCAGCGTTAAAAGCAAATAAGCTTTATACGCGCGATGTTGAATACATTGTACGTAATGGTGAAGTAACCATTATTGATGAATTTACAGGTCGTATGATGGAGGGTAGGCGCTATTCTGATGGACTACACCAAGCCATTGAAGCTAAAGAAGGCGTTGAGATTGCCAATGAAAATCAAACTTTAGCAACAATTACCTACCAAAATTTCTTCAGGCTTTACCCTAAATTAGGCGGTATGGCTGGAACGGCTATGACTGAAGCTCCTGAATTTGAAGAGATTTACAATTTACGAGTAGTTGAAATACCTACCAACCGTGTCGTTACTAGAATTGATCAAGACGATGAAATTTACCTAACAGCACCAGAAAAATATAAAGCAGTAATCAAATTAGTGAGATCATGCCAAGAGCGTGGTCAACCAGTGTTAATAGGTACAACTAGCATTGAAAAATCTGAATTATTGTCAACGTTGTTAACTGTTGATGGGATAAAACATCAAGTACTTAACGCTCGTCACCATGAGCGTGAAGCAATTATTATTGCTGAGGCTGGACAAAGTGCTGCTGTAACTGTTGCA
Organism: Alphaproteobacteria bacterium; assembly: GCA_947499175.1. GTDB lineage: Bacteria > Pseudomonadota > Alphaproteobacteria > Paracaedibacterales > CAITNM01 > CAITNM01. The sequence goes on along the minus strand of CANMNU010000015.1, from coordinate 7,572 downwards.
ACCAATATGGCTGGTCGTGGTACCGATATTAAATTGGGTGGCAATTGGGAAATGCGTGTAAAGTTTGAGCTTGATGGTTTACCGGAAGGTCCAGAGAGAGATGCTGCAATTCAGCGTATTAAAGATGAAGTAATTGTTGATGAAAATAAGGTAAAAGCTGCCGGTGGGCTTTACATTATTGGAACTGAGCGCCATGAAAGCCGACGTATTGACAATCAGTTGCGTGGACGAGGTGGTCGTCAAGGTGACCCTGGTGGTTCAAAATTTTTCATTTCATTGGATGATGATTTAATGCGCATTTTTGCGGCTACCGATAAGCTGCGTGACTATTTGCGTAAAATGGGTGCCCAAGAAGATGAGGCAATTTCTCATAAATACATCAGTAAGTCATTAGAAAAAGCGCAACAACGCGTTGAAGCAAGAAACTTTGATGTGCGTAAACATTTGCTGCGCTATGACGATGTTATGAACGATCAGCGTAAAATTGTTTATGGACAACGTCGTGAGCTTATGGAAAAAGACAGCATTAAAGAAATGGTTGAAGAAATTCGTACCGATGTTGCCCAAGAGCTAGTCCAGGGACACCTTCCTTCCGACACTGTTGCCAATAATTGGGATTTTGAGGCACTAAAGGCTGAATGCGAAAGTGTATTTGATTTTGAGCTTAATATAGAAAAATTCAAAACTACGGCTAATATAACAGCTGGAGCTTTAGCTAAGGAGATTGTAGATTTAGCTCATGAGCGAGCAGTTCTTCTAGAGGGAAATCTTGGGGAAACTGCGGTTCGCCATGCTGAAAAAAGTGTGTTGCTACGCTTGCTAGACCAACATTGGAAAGATCATTTGTTAGCCTTAGATCATATTCGACAGGGTATAAATTTGCGTGCTTATGCGCAGGGCAATCCATTGAATGAATATAAGCGTGAAGCATTTAACCAATTTGGCCAAATGATGAAGCGCCTTAAATTTGAATACATGAGTGTGCTACATCACTTCCAGACTTCAAAACCGGTTGATCTTGCTTTAGAAGAGATGCTTGGAGAGGTTGATTTTTCTAAGATGCAGATTAATTATCCAGATGAAACTGATGGTTCTGTAAAGCAACAGCAGCCAGATACTAATTTTGCTGATAAAATAGCAAGGCTAGTGAGTGATCCAGGCCAAGTTGAGCGTATTTCAAGGAATGCTGATTGCCCTTGTGGTTCAAGCAAGAAATTTAAGCACTGCCATGGAGCTATTGGTAAGTAGAGTCAAACAGATTGCTTTAGATTATGCAAGTTGAGTTGTTTGTTGAATCTCTTATAGCTGATCGTAACGCCTCTTCAAACACCTTAGAGGCTTACCAGCGTGATATTAACCATTTTCAAAAATGGGTTAAGAAACCATTCTCTGAAGTTATCGCTAACGACATAAAACAATATATTCAATTTTTGTTTGGGCAAGAATTTAAAGTCAGCACGGTTAATCGACGCATATCGTCTCTTAAACAATTTTATCTTTACCTTTTTAATGAAAATTTAATTACCACAAATCCTTGCTTGCACACCAAAACCGCAAAGACACCACGCTCTTTGCCAAAAGTGCTTGAAACATCACAAATGGTCAATTTTCTTGATTTTTTAAAAAATGCTAAGGATCCTGCAAATATTCGGGTTAGAACTATTTTAGAATTGCTGTATGCATCAGGTCTTAGGGTTAGTGAGTTAATCAAGTTACCTTTAAATTGTATTATGGGCATTGGTACTAATAATCCAATGATTTTAGCCAAAGGCAAAGGTAACAAAGAACGTTTGGTGCCACTTAATGACACTTGCATTGAATCATTACGTTCTTATGTAAAAGTTCGAGAATTTTTTGTAAGTGGCGTAAAAAGCGCACACTTTTTATTTGCTTCACGTAGCAAAGAGGGGTGCCTTACTCGTCAGCGAGTTGGACAATTAATCAAAAATACAGCTATAGAATTTGGTATGGACCCGACTATAATTTCTCCGCATGTGTTTAGGCACAGCTTTGCTACGCATCTTTTGCAAGGCGGGTCAGACCTTTTGACTATTCAAAAAGTATTAGGTCATAGTGACATCGCTACAACCCAAATATATACACATGTTTTTCCAGAGTCTGTGTATCAACTTGTGCAACAGCACCATCCAATTGCTAAAAAAAATAAATAAAAAACTTGAAATCGCCCCATAAAGTACCTACCTTACCGTTAAAGCAAGGACAATTGTATGCAATTAACCGATTCACTTCACACTAAATTTGACGACATTGTTAATCCAATGGGGTATGGCATTGTGCGTGTGCAAATTAATGGCATGATACGTAAAACTCTACAAGTTATGATTGAACGATTAGACGAAGAGGCAATTAACGTAGAAGACTGTGCTATAGTTAGCCGGACTCTTTCTGTGCACTTGAATGTAGATGATCCTATTTCAGGTCACTATGTTTTGGAAATATCTTCACCAGGGCTTGAAAGGCCTTTAATGTACCCTAAAGATTATAAACGTTTCCTTGGCGTAGAAATTGTGGTAAAAACAATATTGCCTGTTGAGAATCGTAAGATATTTCGAGGGACATTAGAGACAGCTTCAGATGATGGGGTCTCACTAAGCCTCAAACATTCTCTTGATAGTGGATCAGATCGTATCGACATTCGCTATGGCGATATTCGTCAGGCGCATTTGGTGAGCTTAATTTAAAGAAGAATTAATTAAAGGAACGTCATGGCAAGTAAAAAATTAAAGCCTGTAGAAAACTTAATTCAACACCCAAGGCATGAGCTTATCCAAGTGGCTGATGTGGTTGCGCGTGAGAAGGGTATTGATCCTGAAGAGGTATTTGATGCCATGGAACATGCAATGCAGCGCAGTGCTAAACAGAAATACGGCATGGACCATGATATTCGTGTTACGATAGATAGGCATAGCGGTCATGTGCAAACTGTACGCTGTTTAATGGTTGTTGAGGATGTTGAAGACGAAAACAACCATGTTTCTCTTGAAGTTGCTCGTGTCGATTATCCTGATGCCAATATTGGTGACGTTTTAGAAGAAGATCTGCCGCCTTTAGAGTTTGGCAGAATTGCAGCTCAAAGTGCCAGGCAGATTATTTTTCAAAAAGTCCGAGATGCAGAGCGTTCTCGCCAATATGAAGAATTTAAAAATCGTCTTGGTGATGTGGTTAACGCTCTTGTTAAGCGTGTCGAGTTTGGTAACGTGATCGTTGATCTTGGTAAAGCCGAGGGAATTTTGCGTAAAGATGATTTAATTCAGCGTGAAACATACCGTGTCGGTGATCGTGTTCGTGCAATTATTCATGACCTTAAACCTGAAGCGCGTGGACCAATGGTCATTTTATCGCGTACCCATAGCAAGTTTATGGCTAGCTTATTTGCCCAAGAGGTGCCAGAAATTTACGATGGTATTATTGAAATCAAAGCAATTGCCCGTGATCCTGGTAGCCGTGCAAAAATGGCGGTTTATACTGCTGACCCAAATATTGATCCGGTTGGTTCCTGCGTTGGTATGCGTGGTAGCCGAGTTCAAATTGTGGTTAACGAACTACAGGGTGAAAAAGTTGATATTATTAACTGGACAAACAATCCAGCAACCTTTGTGGTTAATGCATTAGCTCCGGCTGAAGTTTCTAGGGTTGTAATTGATGAAGACAACCGTAGAATTGATGTTGTTGTCGGTGAAGATCAGCTCAGTTTGGCTATTGGCCGTCGTGGACAAAATGTGCGTTTAGCTTCACAATTAACCGGTTGGAAAATTGATATCATTACAGAAGATGATGATGTGACGCGTCGTGCCCAAGAAAATGAAAGTAGAACTCTTCTATTTACTGAAGCTTTGGATATAGACGAAATGTTTGCTCAATTGTTAATTGCTGAAGGATTTTCAACTATTGATGAAGTTGCCTTTATCGACGTTGATGAATTTTTAAGAATTGAAGGTATCGACGAAGATACGGCTAACGAATTACAAGCACGTGCAAAAAATTATCTTGATAGTCTGCAAGCAAGACTCAAAGAAAAGTGTGTTAGTCTTGGTGTTGCTGATGACATGTATGATATTGGTTTAAATCTTTCAATGTTAGTAAAGGTGGCTGAAAAAGCCATTAGAACCCGTGATGAGCTTGGCGAATTGGCTGGGGATGAATTACAAGAAATTGTTGGTGCTGGCGTGATTGATATTGATTCGGCAAATGCTGTAATTATGAAAGCACGCGAGCATTGGTTTAACCAAGAATAGGAAATTTATGGTGCAAGAGTTGCAAACGGGAAATGAAGTGACCGAGAACACAGAAGCTCAGGTGACCGAGCAAGAAGGTAAAAAAAAGACACTTACCTTAGGATTAGGTAAGCGACTGGACTCGAAGCGCCATGGAGATGGCCATGTGCAGCAGAGCTTTACCCATGGGCGCACTAAGACTGTTGAAGTTGAGGTAAAGCGTAAAAAAATTGGTAGTCCTGTTGATAATAAATCAAGTGCACAGGTACATGACGTTGATTTACCTGAAAATTTACGTGGTCTTACGCATGGCGAGCTTGACGCACGTTTGAAAGCAGTTAAATCTGCAATGGAAGTGCAAGCTAGGTTACAAGAAAGGCGCGCTCAACAGTCTTTGGATGATGAAGCAGAAGCTGCTATTGAAGCTGTGGTACAAAGTGATGTTGAAGTAGTTACTCCTGATTTAGTTCCTCCCCTCCCAGCACCAGGAGATTTGGTAAAGACCCCCCATACTCATAAAACTGATTTAAAGCATTCAGCTAAACCAAAAGAAGAATTTGTAGATGAAGAAGAGACCGTAACCGTTAAACGTAAGTCTGTGGTTTATCGTGCTGAAGTTCCTAAGAAGCCTGTTGTGCCAGCTAAAAAAGTGGTAGTTGAGGCTCCACGTCGTCTTGACAGAAATGCTCTTGCGCGTGTTTTGGCCGATGAAGAGCAACGCTCACGTTCTTTTGCGGCAATGAAGCGAATGAATCAGAAAAAAATGCGTCAAATGCATGGGACACAAAATCAAGATGTTAAGGTTGTTAGAGAAGTGATTATTCCAGAAACTTTAACTGTTGGTGAGCTTGCTAACCGTATGGCTGTTCGCTCAAGTGATGTTGTTAAATCATTAATGAAATTGGGAATGATGGTCACCATCAACCAAGTTATTGATGCAGACACCGCAGAACTTATTTGTAGCGAATTTGGCCATACCGCTAAACGCGTTTCAGATTCTGATATTGAAATTGGTCTAAAGGGTCCTGAGATACGGCAGAAAACTTAGTTGCACGTGCACCTATTGTAACTGTAATGGGACATGTCGATCATGGTAAAACCTCTTTACTTGATGCATTACGTAAGACAGATGTGGTTTCAGGTGAGGCGGGTGGTATTACTCAGCACATTGGTGCTTATCAGGTAACCATGGCATCTGGTAAAAAAATCACATTTATTGACACACCAGGTCATGCGGCATTTAGTGAGATGCGTGCTCGTGGAGCAAATGTTACAGACGTTGTTGTTCTTGTTGTTGCTGCTGATGATGGTATTATGGAACAAACCATTGAAGCCATTAATCATGCTAAGGCGGCGGGTGTATCAATTGTTGTTGCGATTAACAAAATTGATAAGCCAGGTGCGAACCCAGAACGTGTGCGCAGTGAATTGCTTAGTCACGATATTGTTTTGGAAGAGTTCGGTGGTGATGTATTAAGCGTTGAAGTTTCTGCTAAACAGCATCTTAACCTTGAAAAATTAGAAGAAATTATTCTTTTGCAGGCTGAGATTACTGAGCCAAAAGCAAATCCAAATCGTACAGCCATGGGGGCCGTCATTGAAGCTAAGATCGATCGCGGTCGTGGAACCGTGGTAACTCTACTTGTGCAAAATGGTACCTTAAAAGTTGGTGATATCGTAGTTGCCGGGTCTGAATGGGGTAAGGTGCGTGCTATGGTTAACGATCACGGTAAAGCAATTAAAGAGGCTGGGCCATCAATGCCTGTCGAAGTCCTTGGTATTAATGGCGTTCCAATGGCTGGGCTTGAATTTTTAGTGGTTGAAAACGAAGCTAAAGCTCGTGAAATTGCTGAATCACGTACACATCGTAAGCGTGATTTACTTGCCAAATCTAGTGTTAAAAGTTCAATGGAATCAATCATGAGCCAAATTGCAGCAGGAGATATTAAGGAATTCCCAGTTGTTATTAAAGCCGATGTTCAAGGTTCTCTAGAGGCAATCAGTGCTAGCTTATTAAAGCTAAGTGGAACAGAAGTAGCGCCACGTATTTTGCATGGTGGTGTTGGTGGTATTAACGAAAGTGACGTTACTTTAGCTAGCGCTTCAGGTGGTATTATTATCGGCTTTAATGTGCGTGCTAATCCTCAGGCTCGTGATTTGGCGAAGTGGGATGGTTTAGATATCCGCTACTATTCAATTATTTATGATGTAATTGATGATATTAAAACAGTATTAAGCGGACTGCTGGCACCAACCTTAAAAGAAAAATATCTTGGTAACTCAGAAATTCGTAGTGTATTTAACATTACTGGCATTGGTAAAGTGGCAGGTTGTTATGTGACAGATGGTATTGTTAAACGTGGAGCTAAGGTGCGTTTGCTACGTGAAAATGTGGTTATCCATGAAGGTACTTTGAAAACACTAAAGCGATTTAAAGACGAAGTTAAAGAAGTTAAAGAATCGTTTGAGTGCGGTATGGCTTTTGAAAATTACAATGATATTCGCGAAGGTGATATTATTGAATGTTTTGAAATTGAATCTATTGCTAGAAAATTATAATCGTAATATTTATATTTCTAGAGCACAATCGTCCAAAAATTTTTTAATAAAAGCTGGCAAGGCAAAGCTAGCCTGGTGAAGCTGAGGTGTATAATACTTTGTTTTAATGTTGCTATTTTTGAATCTTTTTTCTAGCAACTTTAAGTTTGTTTGTTTTAAGTTTTTATCGTCACTGGCCCAACCTAATGTCATAAGTCCGCCAGCATAGGTTGGAACAGCTGCTGTGTAAAACGTGACATCCTGAAAGACTTTGGAAAGTCTTTGGTTGCTGTTTTGTAATTCTTCTTTTTGTAAAAATGGCACTCCATTTTGTGTAACTAAAATTCCGCCTTGTTTCAAATGTTGATGGCAATCTTGGTAAAACTCTTGGGTGAAAAGAACTTCATCTGGCCCTAATGGGTCAGTTGAATCAACAATGATTACATCATAAATTTCCTGACTTGTTTTTACAAATTTTGCGCCGTCATCTATAACTAAGTTAAGTCTCTTATCATCAAACGCTGTTGCCGAATGATTGGGAAAATACTTTTTACTTATTTCAATTACAATGTTGTCAATTTCAACCATGGTGATAGATTGTACTGGATGTTTTAAAACTTCACGCAAAATGCCTCCATCTCCTCCACCTATAATAAGAATCTGCTTAGCATTGCCATGGGCAAATAGTGGGACATGCGTTAGTGTTTCATGGTAGATAAATTCGTCAGACTCAGTGGTTTGAATTACACCATCAATCGCCATTACTCTTCCAAATTTAGCATTTTCAAAAATAATTAAA
>CANMNU010000014.1 GCA_947499175.1 Alphaproteobacteria bacterium | reverse complement strand
TTTGCCATTACCATGGATAGCAATTATGTGCGGCTGGTTTGTAGCCGAACACGGACGCCAACCATGGGCTATTGAAGGTGTTTTACCAACATTTATGGGAGCTTCTAACCTAGATAAATCATCATTATTAATTTCTTTGACAATGTTTGTATTGTTCTACACCGTTCTTTTAATTTTTGACGTAATTTTACTTAAAAAATACATCAAAGGCGGTCCTGACATTTTTTTAGAAAATAAGGAGGCGTAAATGCCATCTTTAGAGATACTACAAATCACCTGGTGGATTCTTTTAGGGGTGCTACTAACCGGCTTTGCCTTAACTGATGGATTTGACTTAGGAGTTGCTAGTTTATTAACAACTTTAGCTAAATCAGACGATGAACGCCGCTTATTAATTAATACCATAGCGCCAGTTTGGGAAAGCAATCAAGTATGGTTGATTTTAGGTGCTGGAGCCATTTTTGCAGCTTGGCCTGTGGTTTACGCTGTTGCATTTCCAACCATGTACTTGGCAATGCTATTGGTTTTAGCTTGTCTTATAATTCGACCGGTTGGCCTTAAGTTTCGCAGTAAAATGCCAAATCAACAATGGCGCTATGCTTGGGATTGGGCCATTTGCATTTCAAGTTTAGTACCTGCTTTAGTCTTTGGAATAGCTGTTGGAAATGCCATTTTAGGGTTACCTTTTAGTTTTGAAGAAAACTTGATGTTACAAACAAAAAGTGTATTTTTTGCATTGTTTTCACCATTTTCACTTTTAGCAGGATTTGTTTCTGTAAGTATGTTGTTAGCTCATGGAGCAGCATATTTGCGTTTAAAAATTAATCATCCCATTGCTTTAAAGGCGCACTTTGTCCAAAAAATAGCATCGTTTACAGCGCTTATTTGTTTTATTGCAGCAGGCTTTGTTTTAAAAAATAGCGAATTTGGCTTCACCCTTGAGGAAGCAGGACACACGCAAAATATATTGAGCAAAGTTGTTGGCATACAAAGCATTGAAGAAAGTATGGAATTATCTGAACGTTTTTTTGGTAACTATGCAATGATTGCCGCTATGTTAGCTTTCTTTGGCTTTATGATATCTATTGTTTCTGGAAAAAAGCACCCATCCGTTGGATTTTTGGCAACATCAGCAAGCATTATAGGGGTAATAGCCACAGCAGGACTTGCTACCTTTCCGTTCATTTTGCCATCAACTATTGCACCCAACCATAGTCTTACAGTTTGGGATGCTTCATCATCGCAGCTAACCCTATTCATAATGTTAATCGCCGTTCTAGTATTTCTTCCATTAGTTCTGACATATGTAATATGGACTTATAAAGTATTTGCCAAACGCTTAACCTTAAAAGATTTAAATGACCCCCAAATGTATTAAGAGGATTTTATGTGGTACTTTAGTTGGATACTTGGACTAGGACTTGCCTGCTGTTTTAGCATTCTAAATGCCATGTGGCTAGAAATGGACAGCGAATGAATAAAACATTAACACTTAAAAAATTAGGTAGCTACCTATGGCCTAAAAACATGATAAAAGCCAAAGCGTTACTGATAAGCTCCATTGTTTTTTTAATAATTGGCAGACTATTTGTAATAGGAGGACCTATTGCATTTAAATACTTGATTGACCATTTGAAAGAAAACCCTGGAAGCTTTCCATTAATAATACTCATTAGCTTTGTTGGAGTTCGTATCTTAGCACAAGTGTTTAACGAGTTACGTGATTACACCTTCAATATTGTTTCACAAAGAGTATTTCGCCAAATTTCTGTTACTGTATTTAGCCATTTACATAACTTGAGCTTAAAATTCCATTTGAATCGACAAACTGGTGGTCTTAGCCGAATTATTGAACGTGGCACAAAATCATTAGAATCTATTGGCCTTTTTTTAATGATGACCATTTTGCCAAGTTTGATTGAATCAATTTTACTGGCAATTTTATTATGGAACTGGTACAGCCCATGGTGCAGCTTAATTATGATAACAACTATGCTTACTTACATAGTTTTTACAATTATTGTTTCGACTAAACGGTTGAGTATCGTAAAACAAATGAATGAGTATGATAATACTGCTCAAACTATGGCAATTGATAGCTTGCTTAACTTTGAAACAGTTAAATACTTTGGCAACGAACAATTCGAAACACAGCGCTTTGACCAAGTGCATGCAATTTATGAAAAAACTTCACGTAAATTACGTAGCTCTTTAAATTTTTTAAATGCTGGCCAAGCGGTGATTTTTTCAATTGGCCTTGGTGGCATGTTAGCCTTTGCCATAAAACATGCAGCAGTAGGCGAAATTACGCCTGGCGACGTAGCTGCTCTTTTTGCATTTTCACTACAATTGGTAATGCCATTATTTAACCTTGGATTTGCATACAGAGAAATAAAGCAAGGAATAGTTAACCTTGGTGAAATGTTTAATTTACTTGACGAAGAATCAGATATTAAAGATGCGATAGATGCTAAACCATTGGAACACAAGCTTGGAAAGATTTCATTTGAAAATGTAAGTTTTAGCTACAACCCAGATAGAGAAATTATTAAAAACATTAATTTAGTTATAAATCCTGGGGAAACTGTGGCATTTGTTGGCACAACCGGTGGTGGGAAATCAACCTTATCTCGGCTGCTATTTCGCTTTTATGACCCAGACATTGGAAGTATTTCAATTGATGGTCAAAATATTAGAAATGTTACCCAAGAAAGCCTAAGAAAGACAATCGGAATAGTACCTCAGGACACAGTTTTATTTAACGACACCATCGCTTACAATATAGCCTATGGTGCACCCAATACAACATTAGCTGACATTAAAAATGCTGCAAAAAACGCTGAACTTGATAAATTTATAGCCAAATTACCACAAGGTTATGAAACCAAGGTTGGTGAACGCGGTTTAAAACTTTCAGGCGGAGAAAAACAGCGCGTGGCTATTGCCAGAATGCTTTTAAAAAAACCAGAAATTTATGTATTTGACGAGGCTACATCAGCCCTTGATAGCACTACAGAAAAACGCATTCAACAAAGTTTGCGGCAAATTTCTAAAGGAAAAACTACTATCATTATTGCACACCGCCTAAGCACAATTGTTGATGCTGATTGTATTTTCGTACTTAATCATGGACAAATTGCCGAATCGGGCAATCACGATGAATTGCTACAGCAAAATAGTTTGTATGCAAAATTGTGGAATCAACAAATACGCGAAGAAGTTGCTAATGAAGTTGAAAGTTAGCTTACCTTTTTATGCTGCATATGCTAATTTTATGCATATTTATTAATGCTAGAAAATTATGCGAGAAATTGCTCTCGACACAGAAACCACAGGCCTTAGCCACCGTGATGGCCACCGCATAATTGAAATTGGCTGTGTTGAACTAATACACCGTGTACCTACAGGTCAAGTTTATCACCAATATATTAATCCTGAGCGCGATGTTTCACCTGGAGCCTCAGAAATTTCAGGGCTAACTTACAATTTTTTAAAGGATTTTCCAACTTTTCAAGCTATAGCACAAGATTTTTATCAATTCATTGATGGAGCAACATTAGTAATTCACAACGCTGATTTTGATATTGGTTTTATTAATGCAGAGTTTTCAAGGGTTAACCTGCCATTGCTAAATGTGCAGGAAGCAATTGATACAGTGCTGCTTTCTCGTAAAAAATTCCCTGGTCAGCCTGCAAATCTTGATGCAATTTGCAGACGATTTAATATAGATAACTCTAAACGAGTTAAGCATGGAGCGTTAGTTGATGCTGAGCTATTATCTGAAATATACATTGAATTATTAGGAGGTCGCCAAGGAGAATTATTTAAGGAAGTTACGGAATCCCCCAAGATAACTGCCATTAACAAACCATTTCGCGAACCTCGACAGTTTGCAGTGAATGAAAATGAAATTAGGGAGCATCAAGAATTTTTAAAAAATCTTAAAGACCCCCTGTGGTTGAAAATTTCTTAGAGCTTAAGTTGATTGCTAGGGATTTACGCTATCGCGCATAATGTGTAATTATTCTAGTAACATAACAAGTTAATTTGTGGTCAATGAGCCTACAACCACCAGAAACAAACATTACCCAAGTTATTACTGAATCAACAAATCTACCAATGGGACAACCGTACCCTTGGCAAATGCATTTTCAAGAAGCTGCATCCCCCGTGATGGAAGGCTTACATGATATGCATGTGTTATTAATGTATATTATTACAGGTATTGCTTTAGTGGTTTTTTTGTTACTTGGCTATATTTTTTATAAATTCCGCCACCACAAAAACCCTACACCTAGCACGTTTACACACAATACAACCCTTGAAATTATCTGGACAATTTTGCCGATTATTATATTGGTAATTATTGGTATTCCATCAATTCACTTGCTACAAAAAATGGAAACACCACCAAATGCTGAAATGACTGTTAAAGCTGTTGGACACCAATGGTATTGGAGCTATGAATACCCCGATTCTAAAAATGAAGGTACGCATTTTGAATTTGATAGCTACATGATTGAAACTAAGGATCTTAAACCAGGTCAGTTACGTCTTTTAGACGTAGATAACCCCATGGTAGTTCCTGTTGATACAGTTATTCGTGTACTGATTACAGCTGTTGATGTTTTGCATAGCTTTGCCGTACCTTCACTTGGTGTAAAACGTGATGCCGTGCCAGGCAGAATCAACGAGACCTGGTTTAGTATAAAAAAACCTGGTATGTACTATGGACAATGTTCTGAATTATGCGGGGCTAAACATGGATTTATGCCCATTGCAGTTAAGGCAGTGAGTAAGCAAGAATATCAGGAATGGTTAAATACTAAAGTAACCCCTAAAGAAGCCCATGAAGTTGAGGTTGACCAACAAAACGGTAATAAAGTTAAGATTCATGGAAAAATACCAAATAAATCGGTTATGTAAGGACAAAATATGAGCACGCACCACCCTACTGGATGGCAACGTTGGTTACTTTCAACTAACCATAAAGACATAGGTACTTTATACTTAATATTTGCTGCCTTTGGCGGTTTATTTGGCGGTGTTTTAAGCATGTTAATGCGCATTCAATTAGCTAGTCCAGACAGTACACTCATTGTTGGGCAAGTTTATAACGTTATTATTACCGGGCATGGCTTTTTAATGGTATTCTTTATGGTTATGCCGGCATTAATTGGTGGTTTTGGTAACTGGTTCGTACCTTTATTAATTGGTGCACCAGACATGGCATTTCCAAGACTTAACAATGTTAGCTTTTGGCTGATGATACCATCAATAATTTTACTTAGCTTAGCAATGGTAGTCGATACTGGTGCTGGCACAGGTTGGACTGTGTATCCGCCATTAAGCGCCTTAATTGGCCACAGCGGTTTAGCTGTTGATTTTGCCATTTTAAGCTTACATGTCGCTGGAATATCTTCAATTTTGGGGGCAATTAATTTTATTACAACAATTTTTAATATGCGTGCATCTGGCATGGGATTTCACAAAATGCCGCTTTTCGTGTGGTCAATTTTAATTACAGCATTTTTATTATTGCTTTCAGTACCTGTTTTGGCTGGTGGTCTTACCATGCTGCTTACCGACCGTAATTTTGGAACAACATTTTTTGAACCCGCTGGTGGTGGTGATCCCGTATTATTTCAGCACCTTTTTTGGTTCTTCGGCCACCCGGAAGTTTACATTATGATCATGCCGGCGTTTGGCTTGGTTAGCCATGTAATTTCAACATTCGCTAGAAAACCAATTTTTGGTTATTTAGGTATGGCTTACGCTATGGTTTCAATTGGTTTTTTAGGATTTGTCGTTTGGGCCCACCACATGTTTACTGTTGGTCTTGATTTATCAACAAAAACCTACTTCACAATTGCTACTATGATTATTGCTGTACCAACAGGAATTAAGATATTCAGTTGGCTAGCTACTATGTGGGGAGGTAGCATAAAATTTGTAACACCTATGCTGTTTGCTAGCGGTTTTATTTTATTATTTACCATTGGCGGGTTAACCGGGATTGTATTATCTAATAGTTCTGTAGATGTTTCTCTGCACGATACTTATTATGTAGTTGCTCATTTTCATTACGTATTATCAATGGGAGCACTATTTGGGTTATTCTGCGGAATGTATTACTGGATTGGTAAAATGAGCGGTTATCAATATAACGAGACTCTTGGAAAAATCCACTTTTGGCTAACTTTTATTGGAGTAAACATTTTATTTTTTCCCATGCATTTTTTAGGGCTTGCAGGTATGCCAAGGCGCGTTCCAGATTATCCTGACGCTTATTCAGGATGGAACTATGTCTCATCAATTGGAGCTATTATTTCGTTCACAGCTGCGTTATTTTTCTTTTATGTAATTTATCGTGTATTTAAAGACAAAAAGCCATGTCCACAAAATCCTTGGGGGGAAGGAGCTGACACTTTGGAATGGACCTTACCATCACCACCAAATTTCCATAGCTTTGAAACTTTACCGGTTATTAAATGATTACCTCACAAGAGAATACAATTACACCATGCGTTAAAGACTACTGGCAGCTATTAAAACCAAGAGTGATGAGCCTCGTAATATTCACAGGCTTTTGCGGTTTGTGGATGGCTCCTGGACACACCCACCCAATATTAGCATTAACTGCAATCTTGTGCATTGCCTTAGGTGCTGGAGCAGCAGGATGCTTAAATATGTGGTATGAGCGTGATATTGATAAACGCATGATACGTACTATGAACCGCCCTACTGCTTCAGGCCTAATTCATGCAGACTCTGCCCTAGCTTTTGGTGTAATACTAAGTATTCTTTCAATAACTTTGATGCAATTAGCAGTTAATACATTTGCAGCGGCTCTGTTAGCCGTAACCATTGGTTTTTATATTGGTATTTACACAGTTCTTTTAAAACCTAACACTCCACAAAATATTGTAATTGGAGGGGCAGCTGGTGCCCTTCCACCGGTGATTGGCTGGGCTTCTGTATCTTCCCTTGATTTACGACCATGGAGCCTTTTTTTAATTATTCTATTGTGGACGCCGGCCCATTTCTGGGCTTTGGCATTAAATTATACAAAGGAATACGCAGAGGCAAAATTACCAATGATGCCAAACATTGGAGGTATCAAAAAAACAAAAAAATTAATCATTCTTTATGCAACTTTAACTGTAATTAGTTCAATATTACCTTATATACTAAAGATGGCAGGAGAAATTTATTTGGGCTGCGCTTTAATATTTGGCTTAGGATTTATATATTTAACCATACAACTTTATAAAAGTGATGATTTATCAAGTGGTATAAAGGTTTTTGCCTATTCGATATTTTACTTATTTATCTTATTTGCAGCCCTAATTAGCGACAAGAAAGTAACTTATGGATAAAAACCTCAAACAACGCAATCGCGCATTGTTATATATTTTAGTGGCTTTAAGCCTTCTAATATATATTATAGCATTTGTGCGTATGAAAGGTAATTTTTAATGACCTGGTCTCACCTTAAGCAAGCAAAATGGTTTGACAATGCTGATTTAGCAGTTGATTACATTCATGAACTATATAATAGCAGTGTCAACAAAATCACTGATGCTTTCGAGCACTTTGTGAAACATAGTACAGTGCCAAAAAATTACGAAAAAGATAACTGTTATCCTTTTATTGGTTTAACAATTACGCACGATGATTTATTTGTTGACCCAAGCTTTGCTTATGGTGTAATTAGTGAACCAGGTAACTATGGCTCTACCGTTACGTCACCTGAATTTTTTGATGCTTATTACCGTGAACAAATTGGTTTAATAATTGCACACCACCAAGTGCCAGTTGTTATTGGATATAATAATTCTCCTATTCCCCTGCCCTTTGTTATTGAAAATACTCAATCACAGTTTGATGTTTATGAATTATCACAACTTCAAAGCAAGTTTGTATTACCAGATCTAAAACGCATTAACGATGATTATGTTAATGCTACACTCGTATTGGACCATTGTCGTCCATTATCGTTATTTTCAGGAGAGCGTGTAGACATATCTTTGCAACGTTTGCAACATTACACAGGAACCGCACCTAAGCATTTTCAAAATTTTGTGTTGCTTACTAATTACCAAAGATACGTTGATGAATTTATTAGCCACGTTTCAAATTTAATTGAACAAAATAAAGGTGAAGATTGGGAACTTATTGGCCCCAACGAAACAGTCTTAGCTTCAAATAAACAAGGTTTAACTGATTTACCCAAACACTTCCCCCAAATGCCTGCATACCATTTCAAACAAGGTAACCGCAATGGAATAAGTTTTGTGAATATAGGTGTGGGACCTAGTAATGCTAAAACCATAACTGACCACATAGCAGTTTTACGCCCCCATTGCTGGCTAATGCTTGGTCACTGTGCTGGACTTCGTGCTAGCCAAACCTTAGGTGATTATGTTCTTGCGGATGGTTATGTACGTGAAGATCACGTTTTGGATGGTGACTTACCAAACTGGGTACCTGTTCCACCAATTGCTGAAATTCAACAAGCCCTTCAACAAGCGGTTTTGCAAGTAATTGGTAAGCGTGAGGGAGAATTAAAATCAGCAATTCGCACTGGCACAGTACTTACAACTGATAATCGCAATTGGGAATTACAAAGTACTGCACTATATGAGCGTTTCCGCCAGAGCCGTGCTATTGCTGTTGACATGGAATCGGCAACAATTGCTGCTAACGGTTTTAGATTCCGCGTACCTTATGGCACTTTACTTTGTGTTTCTGATAAGCCAATCCATGGGGTAATTAAATTACAAGGCATGGCTAATCAATTTTACCGTGACAGGGTACACCAACACTTTTTGGTGGGAATTAAAGCCATTCATATTCTTCAAAATATGGATCCTCAACGCCTACATTCCCGTAAACTTAGAGGGTTTGACGAGTGCCCATTCAGGTAAAATAACGGGAAAAAGTCCCCACCACTTCTTTTATCGATTCCAGTTAAGTCAGTTTCAGGCTATATTGTCATATCTTGAAAAAGTGACTGAATTTAGTGAAAACACAACTCCATGAATATGACTTACCTGACGATTTAGCTTTTGGCAGCTCTGTCGCCATTGATACTGAAGCAATGGGGCTTAACCAACACCGAGACCGCCTGTGCTTAGTACAACTCACTTTTGATGGTATTAACGTACACCTAGTACATTTTCCCAAAACTGATTTTAGTAAATCACCTAATCTAAAACGCCTCTTAGAAAGTGATTG
The DNA here is from genome assembly GCA_947499175.1 of Alphaproteobacteria bacterium. GTDB lineage: Bacteria > Pseudomonadota > Alphaproteobacteria > Paracaedibacterales > CAITNM01 > CAITNM01. The sequence goes on along the minus strand of CANMNU010000014.1, from coordinate 8,290 downwards.
TCAAAAAATATTTCATTTTGCCCGTTTTGATTTGGCAATTTTACAGTACTCATTTTGCATAAAGATCAAAAATATTTATTGCACTAAAGTTGCATCCCACCTGGTACGCACATACACAAATAAGCATGGCTTAAAAGATTTGTGCAAGGAATTGCTTGGAGTTGAAGTATCAAAACAAGAGCAAACTAGTGATTGGGGAGCCCCAATACTTAGTAAAGATCAAATGCGGTACGCAGCTAATGACGTACTCAATTTACGTAGCCTTAAGTTTAAACTAGATGAAATGTTAACCAGAGAAAATCGCCACCCTCTTGCAAACGCAACCTTTGCGTACTTGCCATTTCGTGCAGAGCTTGACTTATATTATGGTCAAAAAGACCTTATGGCTTATAAAATAGACGATGTAGGCTAAGCAAATGAAGATTATTGCCACCAATATAAATTACCACAAAATTTTAGATGCTGGACGTAGCACAATTACTCTAGAATCAACGGCTTTGGCGCAATTAGCGGAATCTCTTGATGAAAATTTTACACGTGCCGTAGAAATGTTATCACAGCCAAATAGCAGGGTAATTGTTAGTGGTATGGGTAAAAGCGGGCATATTGCTAAAAAAATAGCAGCAACTTTTGCAAGTGTTGGACAACCGGCATTTTTTGTGCACCCAGCCGAAGCAAGCCATGGTGATTTAGGCATGATCACTGTTAATGACGTACTTTTGTTATTATCACACAGTGGAGAAACCCAAGAATTAAAAACTATGCTTGATTACAGCCGGCGCTTCCATATTCCGCTAGTGGCAATTACTGCCAAAGAAAACAGTAACCTAGCAACCATTGCAGATATAAGCCTATGCTACCCAAATGTAGCTGAGGCCTGCCCAATGGGTTTGGCGCCAACTACATCAACCACTATGATGCTTGCTTTAGGTGATGCCCTAGCAATTGCCACACTTAGCACCCGTGATTTCAGCCACACAGACTTTCGTACCTTCCATCCAGGGGGTAACCTCGGCAAGCAATTATCAAGAGTACGTGACTTTATGCACAGCGGTGATCGCTTACCAATCGTACCTAAAGGTATGCTAATGAATGAATGTTTAATTAAAATTAGCTATTTTGGGTTTGGTTGCGTGGCAGTGGTTAATGAATCAGAACAAATGCTTGGAATTATTACAGATGGTGACTTACGCCGCCACATGCATGCAGGATTGTTAAATGATTCAGTTGAACTTGTAATGACAGCTCATCCTATTTCTATATCTGCGGATATTTTAATGGCAGAAGCTTTAGCCATTATGCAAGATAAGTCAATTACTAGCTTATTTGTAACATCTATGAATAAGCCCATTGGAATTTTACACATTCATGACTGCTTACGTGCTGGAATTATTTAAACAAACTTGTTATTATAAAAATTCATTTTTCAAAGTGGTGGTGTGATGTTAAGTTTACCCGTACGATTAATTATTGCCGTTGGCTTAGCGTTTGTACTTTCAAGCCATCTTAACCACACTCCAGTTACCTATTTTTACAGCATCAGCGTTGTTTTAAAAGATTTACTAATGTTGCTGCTGCCATTTGTCGTGTTCAGTTATTTAAGCTCAGCCATATTAAGTTTGCAAAAACAAGCATTAACCTTAGTACTCGGGGTTTTTGGCTTAGTGATTGTTGCCAACATGGTAAACGTTTTCGTAGCCTATGGCGCAGCACAAAGCATGCTGGGATTTTTAAAACCCATTTGTTTAGATGGCTCCTGCGCATTTGATAAAATCACGCCTTTTTGGAGACTACCTAACCCAAGCTTCTTTTCAAGCGATAAGGCAATGATTTTAGGGGTAATCACTGGTATTATAGGCAGTTTAGTGAAATCTGAAGCAACTTTTAATGTGGTTAATTTAATTAAAAAATGGTCAACCAAAGCATTAAACATAACCTTTATTCCATTGTTGCCAATTTATGTATTTGGTTTTGTACTAAAAATTGGATTTGAAGGATCACTTGTTACACTAGCCACTGCTTATGCTCCTGTATTTTTATTGTGCTTTTTAACAATTCAAGCCTACCTTTTATTTGGATTTTTAGTTGGCTGTAATGGCAATCTGAAAGCAACATTTTTAGCTATTAAAAATATGTTTCCTGCCTGGCTAACCGGGTTTAGCACCATGTCAAGTGCAGCAACCGTTCCAATTACTTTAAAGTGTGTCGAAAAAAATATTAATAATTCTGCCATGACCAACTTTGTCGTTCCAGCCACCGCTAATATTCATATGGTAGGCGATGGCATTAACATCACTTTAACATCATTGACACTATTAGTAATGTCAGGTCACCCAATGCCAAGCTTTACAATGTTTTTAGGCTACGTTGGCGCTTATGTATTTACCAAATTTTCAGGTAGCGGCGTACCCGGTGGCGGCATGATTATTTTGTTGCCAGTAGTTGAAAAACACCTAGGTCTTTCATCAGAACTATGCAGTCTGGTGGCTACCCTTTACATTCTGCAAGATTCACTAATGACTGCCAGCAATGTTACTGGCAATGGCGCATTAGCGTTAATTGCAAATAAATTATTTGCAAAGAAATTTGCTTGTGTAAAAACTATAAACTTAGCTAAAAATTAGCTGTCGTCAAAAAACATATACAGCTATTGTGAGTTTCATCATTAAACAAAAAAAACCCCGCATATAGCGGGGTTTTTATATACTTCAAAATATTTTTTAAGAAGCCAAAGCTTTCAAGCGTGCTACTAAACGCGAAACTTTACGTGAAACAAAGTTCTTATGTATAATTCCTGTTTTTGCAACTTTCATCATCGCGCTTTCAGCTGCCACGACAGCAACCTTTGCTTCATCAAAAGAAACAGCTGGTGCAGAATGCATTCCCAATGCTTTTTCAGCAGATTTTACAAATGTGCGCATACGTGTCATGCGGCTGCGATTAACACCTGTACGGCGTTCAGTTTGACGGATAGCTTTTTTTGCGTTTTTATGATTTGCCATTTACAAAATTTCATTTAGATCTTGCTTATTTTATAGAAAATATTGGGGTTTTCGTCAAGTAAAAAGATAAACAAAAACAAGATTTTATATTCTTATTTTGTATTTTACCCAGAAACCACATAACCCAACCAAGCCGCCCCAATACTTAAAACAACACTTGCAAATATATAGGCCAAAGCAGTAAAAATTTGTTGGTTTTGCACAAAACTTAAACATTCCAGTGAAAAAGACGAAAAAGTTGTAAATCCACCTAAAAACCCCACAAGTAAGACAGACTTAAACTGAGGAAACTTTGATGCAATAACACCTGCTAAAAAACCACCACAAACGTTTACGGTCAATGTAGCAATCGGTAATCCCATAATTGGCAAAATCCACAAACCGATCAAATAACGACTGAGGCAACCTAATCCACCAGCTAAAAATACACCTATTGTATTAACCATAAATCAACTGCTGTTGACTTGGGTTTTGCGCTAATATTACGGCCGCACAAATGCGATGAGCAGCATCAATATAGGTTGCTTGGGTAAAACGGGTAAAGCGCTCTACGGCTTGAACTGAATGAGCATACAACTGTGGATTCCCCATGGCTTTTTGGTAAAGCACTTGGTGTAAACTCTGCAAAACAAACGCATCATCTGCTGTTTTTAAAATTTCTTGAATAGCCATTTTAAGATCGCTCAAATTAGTGATCTTAAAAAGCTTTTCAATAGCACCTAGCAACACCACTCCACCGGCTTTTTGAATAGCCAGATATTGCCCTGGAGACCCTACCGCCATAGACGCAATTTGGTCAATATTTCCACACTTACCAACAACCTGCGCCATTTCAGCATTATTTAAAGATTTAAAATTTAACACCAAACAACGTGAGCGAATTGTTGGCAACAACCCACTCACCTGGTGGCAAATATTTAGAAAAAAAGTATTTAAGGGCGGCTCTTCCAACATTTTCAACAAAGCATTAGCGGCTTGCCTGTTCAAATGATCGATTGCATCGATAATGACAAATCTAGGGGCATCATAGGCAGCATTAAAGTTTAAACTATTTAGCAGGGTACGAACTTGCTCAATAGTAATATCATTTTTTGGCTTGCCATCTTCATCAACAGCCTTAGTAATATAAATATAATTTGGGTAAGCACCACTTAAACACTGCCGTTCAACCACTTGAAATGGCTGCTTACTAACCTTCGCCAAAGCAGCAATTGCAACAGCTTTGGCAACTGTTGCCTTACCAATACCACTTGGTCCGGCCAATAAAAACCCATGGTGGCTCTGCTTTTCAATTGCAGATTCTAATGTTTGGTAAACTGATGTGTGCCCAATAATCATAGAGGCAGGATAACTCTAATTGTTTGAATTGTAAAATTTTTCTAGTTGTCATTATAGAAATTTTCACATCTATCCGATAGTACTGAAAAACACACCATAAACAAAAGTTAATACTGAATATAAAAACATCCACGCATATTGATACAAAAGCCGCTTAATTCAATCATAACTTTGAAAACTAAACAAATTCTTAACTTCCTAAAAAATAATCTTTTAACGCTGCTAACTGGGATTGATATTTGCATAGCAAAAGGCTATTAAATGAACATTGTTTTAAATTAGTAACCAAATGATCATCGGCGTTCCAAAAGAAATCAAAAACCATGAATATCGCGTAGGATTAACTACATTAGCAGTAAAAGAACTAGTCAATGCTGGCCACCAAGTTGTGGTCGAAACTAACGCAGGTATAGGCATTGGTTTAACTGATGAACAATACCAAAATTCTGGAGCTAAAATCTTAAAAACCGCTAAGGAAGTTTTTGATGCAGCTGAAATGATCGTAAAGGTTAAAGAACCACACGCTAGTGAATACAGCATGCTTCGCGCTGACCAAATTTTGTTCACCTATTTGCACCTGGCACCAGACCCAGAACAAGCTAAAGGCTTAGTTGATTCTAAATGTATAGCAATTGCATATGAAACAGTGACTGATGAACGTGGTGGCCTTCCCCTACTTGCCCCTATGAGCGAAGTTGCCGGACGTATGTCAGTGCAAGTTGGCGCATGGATGCTTGAAAAAAGCCAAGGGGGCGCAGGTATTTTATTAGGTGGAGTTCCAGGAGTAGCACCAGGTAGAGTTGTTGTTCTTGGTGGAGGCGTTGTAGGTGCTAACGCAGCGAGAATGGCAGCAGCCCTAGGTGCTGACGTCACTATTGTTGATCGTAATCTTAAGCGCCTAAATGAATTAGATTGGTTATTTGAAGGTCGCTTAAAAACTGCTTACTCAACCCAAGCAATGATTGAAAAATTAATTTCTAAAGCTGATTTGGTAATTGGCGCGGTATTAGTTGTGGGCTCAGCAGCCCCTAAATTGGTAACTAAAGCCATGTTAAAATCTATGAAACTAGGTAGTGTTTTGGTTGACGTAGCGATTGACCAAGGTGGATGTTTTGAAACAAGCCATCCAACTACGCATGCAAATCCTTATTATGTTGAAGATGGCATAATGCACTATTGCGTAACCAACATGCCTGGAGCTGTAGCTAGAACTTCAACCTTTGCACTTAACAATGCAACGCTACCATTTACTTTAGCATTGGCAAATAAGGGCTACAAAAAAGCACTACTTGATGACAAACACTTGTTAAATGGCTTAAACGTTTATAAGGGCCATATTGTGCACGAAGCTGTGGCTAATGACTTAGGCATGCAGTTTGTTGAACCAAAAACTGCGCTTAATGAATTTTAAGGTATGAAGCTTAAATCTGGCGATACGCTGATTTTAGCAACCCATAATCCTGGAAAGTTAAGCGAAATATCAGCTTTGCTTTCCCCTTATGGTTTACTTATAGGTAGCTCTGGTAACTTAGGCTTGGAAGAGCCAGAAGAAACCGAAGACACATTTTCTGAAAACGCGCTGTTAAAGGCGCGTTTTGTTTCATCTAAAACTGGGCACATTGCTCTGGCAGATGATTCTGGGCTTGTTGTTCCTGCACTTAATGGGCAACCTGGTGTATATTCAGCTCGCTGGGGAGGCCTTGAAAAAAACCAACAACTTGCTAATAAAAAAGTTATTGATTTGTTGCAAGACAAACCACGCAATGCACACTTTGTTTGTTTTTTAGCTATTGTTTGGCCCAATGGTGATGAAATGACTTTTGAAGGAAAATCCCATGGTTTTCTCACATGGCCTGAACGAGGCGAATTAGGCTTTGGCTTTGACCCTATTTTTATTCCAAATGGAGATTCTCGTACCTACGGTGAAATGACAAAACTTGAAAAATCGCAAACTTCCCACCGCTCACAAGCTTTTGCCAAATTCAAAGACCAATTATTAAATGCATAAAATATTTAAAAACACCCTAATCATTTTTGGCATATGTTATGGCTGTCTTCAGCTTAACTACTACCTTTTTGATATTTCAACACGCGCAATCGACCCTATTGCCAATCAAGATTTTGGCGCAAAAGAAAAACTATACAATAAAGGCGTTTACCTAATTTCCTATGCAGACGGCAATGAAGTGTTCTTCCAAAATCAAAACTCCCTAGCGCAATCAGCGCTTAATCGCGGCTTTGATTTCACCTTTAATTACAAAAAATCTCATATTGATAAAGATTTTTACGAAAAAAATAAAGATATTCTTAGTGAAAAATGTGGTGCCGGTTATTGGCTTTGGAAACCATACGTAATTTTAAAAACCATGCAAGAAGCCCCTGAAGGTAGCATTATTGTTTATGCCGATTCTGGCTCTATTTTCACAGGCTCAATCACCCCACTTTTAAAAAATTTAGAAAAGTATGATGGCGTTTTATACCGCTATAGTGAAGATGCTTTTGCCACAACCAATAAAATAATTGATCCCCAAGTTGCCGAAGAATTAAAAGTAACTGAGCATCCTGATTTTAAAACCAAAAAACACCTTTGGGCCGGTTTTATGATACTGCGTAACTGTTCCGCCACAAGAGAATTTATTAAACAATGGCTTGAATTGTGCACCAACCCAAATTTCATCAAAGGCTATGGCAAAGGTTGGCACCTTCATGACCAAGCACTTTTGAATATTGCATTTTTAAAAAATCCAGGAAATATTGTGGCACTACCAGGAGGTGATTTTGATAAAATCCTTAAGTGGACCCACCGCCATCCCAATGAAGCTTCATATAGCTTAATGCCCTATCAGCAGCAAAGCATGTCATATTACGAACACAAAGCATGGCGCTTTCCACCTTTAAAATGGCTACGTTATGTTCTGTTTAAAGGTTAGCCAGTTGTTTATTATCCACAGCATTGTAAAATTTAATAAATTTTTTCTATAATTATACAGGAAACTAAATTTTAAATAAAAATGATACTCCACAAATACTTCAAAAAACTATATGAACTACTCGAATCAAAAGCTGGCCACTTATTTATTGGCACTATCGTTGTTACCAACGCCATTATTTTAGGGGTTCAAACTTTTCAATCAATCCCAGAATCCATTGAATTAACCCTACATAAAACCGACCAAGTGATTTTAGCAATATTTGTGGTTGAACTTGCCATTAAACTTCTAGGCAATGGCTTTGCTTTTTTTCGCAGTGGTTGGAACATTTTTGACCTAATGATTGTTGGAGGATCATTTTTGCACCATCAAGACTTTTTGCCAGTATTGCGTGCTTTTCGCGTTTTGCATTTAATGTCAATGGTTGATGCCTCACCTAAAATGCAACATATCCTTAATGGTTTTTGGAAAGCCATACCTGGAATTGGCCACGTACTCTCTATACTACTTTTATTCTTTTATATTTTTAGTGTTATGGGAGTATTTTTATTTCGTGATCTAGGTCTTTCTGAATTTCAGCATATTGGTATTGCTATGAAAACTATGTTTCAGGTCCTTACAGGAGATGACTGGAGCAATATTATGAAAACATCTGAAAAAGTAACTGAATATGCCTGGCTGTATTTCATTTCTTTTTATATTATATTAGTATTTATAATTTTAAATTTATTCATTGGTGTTGTGGTAGGTTCTTTACAAGCAGCTGAAGCAGAAGCCTTCAGTGAAGATGCTTCAAATGATCAGCAAGACCTATTAAATGGCTTAAAAAATCAAATCAACCGCTTAGAAGAAAAGCTGGATAAGCTACTACCCTCTTAACCCCAATTCTGGATTAGAAGTGAGTATTTGCGAGAGTTAGAAGGCAGTTTTAGCTAAGATTAGCTATTGATTTAATAAACGGCCTTCCATGAAGAAAGATATCACAGACTTATTTGTTTTGCTGGATGATTTTTGCGCAGA